>NZ_PRLH01000183.1 GCF_003013815.1 Cyanothece sp. BG0011
TTTACCCTGGTTTTAACCACCCCGGCTTGTCCCTTACGAGAATTCATCGTAGATGACTGTAAAAAAGCGGTTCAAACCTTGCCAGGAGTAGAAAGCGTCGACGTAGAAGTCACCGCAGAAACCCCCCAACAAAAAGCCCTCCCCAACCAGCAGTCGGTGGCAGGAACAAAAAACATTATTGCGGTTTCTAGTGGTAAAGGAGGGGTCGGAAAAAGCACCGTTGCAGTGAATATTGCCGTTGCCTTAGCTCAAACCGGGGCAAAAGTCGGTTTATTAGATGCTGACATCTATGGTCCTAATGCCCCTACCATGTTAGGCCTAGAAAATACGGAGGTACAAGTCGAAAAAAACGAAGCAGGGGACATTCTTCAACCGGCCTTTAACTATGGGGTGAAAATGGTATCCATGGGCTTTTTAATCGATCCCGATCAACCGGTGATCTGGCGTGGTCCCATGCTCAATGGCATTATTCGTCAATTTCTCTATCAAGTTAATTGGGGAGAGTTAGACTATTTAGTGGTGGATATGCCCCCAGGCACTGGAGATGCTCAGTTAACTATGGCTCAGGCAGTTCCTATGGCCGGTGCGGTTATCGTTACCACCCCTCAAACTGTCTCTCTGTTAGATGCTCGTCGGGGCTTAAAAATGTTTGAACAGTTGGGGGTTAATGTCTTGGGGTTGGTGGAGAATATGAGCTATTTTATCCCCCCAGACGCACCCGATCGCCAATATGACCTATTTGGCTCCGGGGGTGGCGAAAAAGCCTCAAAAGAGTTACAAGTGCCTCTACTGGGCTGTATACCCCTAGAAATTGCCCTCAGAGAAGGGGGTGACAAAGGGGTTCCCATTGTCATGTCGGCTCCTGAGTCGGCTTCGGCCCAAGCCCTAACGGCGATCGCTCAAAATATTGCGGCTAAAGTGTCTGTGGCCGCTTTAACTTAAAAGGTGATAAGTAATCTAAACATTAAGATTTTTGTCTTTTGCTTGACTTCAATTTTAAGATGTTAAGTAGAAAAAATTAGCTCTATTTTCTCCCTGCTCCGATTTGTCTGCTGCTACTCTATTCCACTGATAGAGTTTATTGTGTTTAGATGGTTCTGTGAGGAGTTCTACCTATTATGATGTTACGGGCTACAAAATACGCGTATCGAAGCAGTCGCAAACGAACAGCCCCCCTATGGTTATCCTCTTTGCCCCAAGTGGATTGGTTATTACTGATCTTGGTGGTAGGGTTAACCAGTGTGGGAGGGCTGATGATTCGTAGTACAGAACTGCACGAAACCTCTGTAGACTGGTGGCAACATTGGCTATTTGGGGGGTTAGGAGTGGCGATCGCTTTATTTTTAGCCCGTTTTCGCTATGAGAACTTGATACAATGGCACTGGATCACTTACGCTATCACCAATATTTCTCTCATTGCTGTTATTGCCATTGGGGTAGCAGCCAACGGGGCCCAAAGTTGGATCGAGATTGCCGGGTTTAATATCCAACCGTCAGAGTTTGCTAAGGTAGGCTTAATTATTACCTTAGCGGCTTTACTCCATCAAAAGGATGCTCATACCATCCCATCAGTCTTACGTATTTTAGGGGTAACTGCCGTTCCTTGGGTGTTAATTATGTTACAACCTGACTTAGGAACGGGGTTAGTATTTGGGGCGATCACGTTGGGGATGCTGTATTGGGCGAATATGTCCCCCGGATGGTTAATTTTAATGGTGTCTCCCATTGTTTCAGCTATTTTATTCAATGTCTTGTTTCCTGGGTGGATCGTTTGGGCTATTTTAATGGGGTTAGTCGCTTGGTTTACGTTACCCTTGCGTTTTGTATCTACTATCCTTGCTATGGCCATGAATTTTGGCGCAGGGAAACTCAGTGGCATTTTTTGGGGACTGCTCAAAGATTATCAAAAAGATCGCTTAACCCTATTTTTAGAACCGGAAAAAAATCCCTTGGGTGGGGGTTATCAGTTAATTCAATCTCGTATTGCCATTGGTTCCGGTGAATTATGGGGACGGGGACTCTTTGAAGGGACACAAACCCAGTTAAATTTTATCCCTGAACAACATACGGATTTCATTTTTTCGGCGGTGGGTGAAGAGTTTGGCTTTATTGGTGCGATCGCTGTTTTGGTGGCGTTTTGGTTGATTTGTTTTCGCTTAGTGGTGATTGCTTGTCAAGCAAATGATAATTTTGGCTCATTATTAGCCATTGGAATGTTATCAATGATTGCCTTTCAGGTGATTGTTAATATCTGTATGACGGTGGGTTTAGCCCCCATTACAGGGATTCCTTTACCTTGGTTAAGTTACGGGCGATCGGCTTTATTAACGAATTTTATTGCCTTGGGTTTAGTAGAATCTGTGGCTAATTATCGACCGAAAAAGCGATTTTAGATAAGTTTAAAGGGTGAATGAACTACATTTCTAAATCTTTAATTGTCTGTTCAATTTCTAGTAATAGAGGGGGTAAATCTTGAGTAATTACCTGCCAACCTGAGTTCGATGGAGAAAAAAAGACTCACGTTGTCAACGTAACGGCCACCAAGACACTTTATCTCTCGTCGCACTATAAACTTCTTTGAGTCCTTCAGGATCAACAATAGACAGTAAATCTGCAGATAAATCAGTGTTTTTAGAAGTTGTTAATAAGCCTACTTTTTGCATTCCTTTTAATACTTGTTCGACGGTACGCTGATTTAATTGACAGGCACGAGCAATCACATCAATGGGAAGGTCAAATTCATAAATTCCTTTAGCATTGGGTTGGTTTCCTAATTCTCTTTCTTGATAAATTAATGCTCTTAATAAAGAAGCAACCGCTTGGGGAGGATAGGTACTACAATTGAGTAAATGATATTGAAATTTTTGTCTTAATTCAAATAGTAAATGATACCTTTGACGAAATAACTCACTTTCGTTATAAAGGGTTTCGATGGTTGAGACAGGAATTTTTATGATGTGAGTGGTTTTATAAGCTTCTACTAAACTAGGAAACCCTTGTACTGCTAAACCAAAACTAAAAGGAAGACTACGAATACCAAAGCAACTCCCAGGATAGGTAATAGAAATAATCCGATCTAGAGGCGCACTTCGGGCAATAACTAACCCCTCGTCTAAGATGACATATAACCCATCGATAAATTCATGGGGACGAAACGCTGTGTAAATGGGACGGTTGGAAAACAGCTTTTCTTCTTTAAGGACACTCGGAGAGAGATATTGACTTAACCAGGATTCTTCCATAGCCTGAAATAAGAAATTTTGCTCAATTAGACGTTTTATGAGATTTAATTCGGTCTTTTGGCTGGATTTTGCCATGATTTCTGACAATCTCTAATTATTCCACTTTTATCATGGCACAAGTTAGAAGGTTCGGAAAATTAATCAAAATTGTATTTGAAATGTATTGAAAATTTTTTCTATTTCATATAAACTCTTTTTAAGATATAAACAGGAATGATCGAGAGATGAGTAAACCTCTGCGCTTTGTCGGTTATATGGTTTTGGGAGTGGGTTTAAGTAGTGCGATCGCTGCTTGTTCGGTTCCCAGTCCAACAGAAAAGAGTAATCAACCTATTAAAGTGACCTTAGTTTCCTACGCAGTAACTCAGAGTGCGTATGAGCAAATTATTCCTATGTTTACGGAGCAATGGAAGCAAAAAACAGGGCAAACCGTTGTATTTGAACAAAGTTATGGGGGGTCAGGATCTCAAACGCGCGCTGTTATTGATGGTTTAGAAGCGGATATTGTCGCCCTTGCGTTAGCGTTAGACACCCAAAAGATTGAAAAAGCAGGTTTAATCGATCCTGGATGGGAAGCAGAGTTGCCGAATGAGTCCATTGTTCATAAATCAGTGGTTGCTTTTGTTCCCCGAAATGAAGAAATTAAACTGAGTAAATGGTCTGATCTTGCCAATAATAATATTCAAGTGATTACCGCTAACCCGAAAACTTCTGGGGGGGCAAGATGGAATTTTCTAGCATTATGGGGATCAGTAACTCAAGCAGGAGGAACAGAGGAAAAAGCACAAACTTTTGTCGAAAATGTCTTTAAAAATGTTCCTGTTTTGCCCAAAGATGCCCGTGAGTCTAGCGATTTTTTTTATAAGCAAGGACAAGGAAATGTACTATTAAATTACGAAAATGAGGTAATTTTAGCAAAGCAAAAAGGAGACAAAAGTAAATATTTTGTACCAACCGATTATAATATTTCTATTGATAATCCTGTGGCGGTTGTTGATAAGAATGTTGATAAACATGGTAATAGAGAAGTTGCTGAAGCTTTCACTCAGTTTCTCTTCACTCCTGAAGCACAAAGGGAGTTTGCAAAAGTTGGTTTTCGTTCTATTGATCCCACCATTACTAAAGAATTTGAATCCCAATATCCTCCCATTAAAAACTTATTTACTGTTAAAGATTTGGGTGGATGGGAGAAAATTAAAAGTGATTTCTTTGCAGATGGAGCAGCTTTTGACAAGATGCTTACAAAAATCAATAAAAAGTAAGAATACTGGAGGTTACTATGACTCTTTTATCGAATTCCAACCAACAAGATCGATTCATTCAAAGACGAATTACAATTCAGATTCCTGCTGAATATCATCAAGCTCCAATTCTTTCTCAATTAGCTACTTTTTATCATCTTAAAATCAATATTTTAGGGGCTATGTTAGATCAAACTGGAGATCAAAGTGGTTGGTTTGATCTTGAAATTCAAGGAGAATCACAACAGATTGAAAATGCCTTACTTTCCCTCAGAGAAAATAATATTATTATTTGGGGAGATTCCACTCAAGAATATGACGGATGGTAACATTAATAATTGACACCAAAAACATGAACACTCACCTCGAAAATATCTTCTTGAAATCAAGATTCTCTTCGCCTTCTACCGTTTCCATTCCTTGGGTTATTACCCTTAGCTATCTCCTCATTCTGTTGCTAGTTCCTACCCTAGCACTGATCAGTAAATCTTTAACTTTAGGATTTTCAGAATTTTGGAGAATTGCAACATCTTCTGTGGCTTTATCTGCTTATAATATGACATTTGTGACCTCATTATTAGCAGGATTAATTAACGGTATAATGGGCAGTTTAGTCGCATGGGTATTAGTTCGCTATCAATTTCCCTGCAAAAAGCTCATTGATGCTTGTATCGATTTACCTTTTGCGTTACCTACTTCTGTGGCAGGTTTAGTGTTAGCAACTGTGTATAGTCAAGAGGGATGGATAGGTCAATTTTTCGTTCCATTTGGGATTAAAATTGCCTTTACTCGTTTAGGGGTTTTTGTGGCAATGTTGTTTATTTCTTTACCCTTTGTAGTGAGAACGTTACAACCCGTTTTACAAGAACTGGAACCAGAATTAGAAGAAGCGGCTTGGGTATTAGGAGCAAATCAATTACAGACATTTTTGCGAGTCATTTTACCCCCTTTAATCCCTTCTATTTTAACTGGGGTTGCTTTAGGGTTTTCTCGCGCTATTGGGGAATATGGATCAGTGGTTATTATTGCCTCTAATATTCCTTTTAATGATTTAATTGCGCCTGTTTTAGTGTTTCAAAGATTGGAACAATATGACTACGCTGGAGCAACAGTTATCGGGACAGTTCTCATGTTAGTTTCTTTGTTAATGCTTTTAGTGATTAACAGGTTACAGCAATGGGGACAACGCTATCAAGTTAAGTAATCATTGAAGGTTAGTATTATGTTAAATATTCAATCATCGAAATATGTCCCTTCAGTCTTAATTTTTGTAGCAATTAGTTATCTTTTGTTAGTCTTGTTTATTCCTGCGATCGCTGCATTTTATGAAGCGTTTCACCGAGGAGTTGAACCATTTTTATTGGTCATCAGTCAGACGATTTTTTTAGCGGCCATCAAATTAACTTTAATTATTGCCTTGATTGCTGTTCCTCTTAATACTATTTTCGGACTTTGTGCAGCTTGGGTATTAGCCAGAAAACGCTTTAAAGGACGAACCTTATTAATGAGTCTTATTGATCTGCCTTTCTCTGTTTCTCCTGTGGTAGCTGGCTTGATGTTGGTGTTAGTTTATGGTCGTAATGGCTGGTTTGGTTCTGTTTTAGAACAAATTGGCATACAAATCATTTTTGCTTTACCTGGGATGGTTCTAGCCACTATTTTTGTCACCTTACCCTTTGTTGCGAGAGAAGTCATTCCCGTATTAGAAGAGATGGGTTCCGATCAAGAAGAAGCCGCAAGAACCCTGGGGGCCACAGATTGGCAAATTTTTTGGCGTGTCACCCTCCCTAATATTCGTTGGGGGTTGCTTTATGGGGTATTACTGAGTAATGCCAGAGCAATGGGGGAATTTGGGGCTGTTGCCGTGGTTTCTGGCAGTATTTTGGGACGTACCGCTACTTTACCAATTTTTGTTGAATTAGCCTACAAAAATTATCAAACAGAAGCCGCTTTTGGGGCTGCGGTTATCCTTGCTGGTTTAGCCCTTATCACCCTTATTTTTAAAGAAATTCTTGAACGTTATACCCATCGTAAAACCAGTCATTAAATAAACAAAATATAGAGGATCAATCATGAGTATTGTCATTAGTCATGTTTCAAAACAATTCGGTCATTTTCAAGCCCTTGATAAGATTAATCTTGAGGTGAAACCCGGAAAATTAGTCGCTTTACTTGGTCCATCGGGATCAGGAAAATCAACCCTATTAAGAGCGATCGCAGGACTCGAACCGCCCGATACAGGGACAATTATCATTAACGGACGAGACACCACCCATTTAGATATTCGTAAGCGCAATATTGGCTTTGTTTTTCAACATTATGCTCTGTTTAAGCATCTTACTGTGCGTCAAAATATTGCCTTTGGGTTAGAATTACGGGGTCATCCTAAAAAAAGAATTCAAGCTAAAGTTAATGAACTGCTAGACTTAATCCAATTACAAGGACTAGGCGATCGCTATCCCATTCAATTATCAGGGGGACAGCGTCAACGGGTGGCCCTAGCGAGATCCTTAGCGGTACAACCAGAAGTTTTGCTTTTAGATGAGCCATTTGGGGCGTTAGATGCTAAAGTCAGGAAAGAATTACGCAGTTGGTTGCGTCGTCTTCATGATACGGTTCATGTCACCAGTGTTTTTGTGACCCACGATCAAGAAGAGGCGATGGCCGTTGCTGATGAAATTGTGGTTATGAACCAGGGACGTATTGAACAGGTAGGAAGTCCTCAAACCATTTACGATCATCCTGCGACTCCCTTTGTAATGAATTTTATTGGTGATGTTAATGTTTTGCCTAAACATAGTCATTTATCCTCAAAATTAGCTGCAAGTCATCCTATTTCAGAAATCTTCGTCCGTCCTCATGAATTAACCATTTCCCCCACAGAGAATGGTGAGGGGACTTGGGGAACCATACAGAGAATTATTCATTTAGGATGGGAAATTCAAGCAGAAATTCAATTAGATGATGGTCATGAAGTGGTTGCACACATCACCCGTGAAATGTTTTCTCAATTGAATTTAGAACAGCAACAAAAGGTTTTTGTGAAACTTAGTAAAACTTGGGTTTTTCCCTCTAAAATTGCCTAATTTTCTCCCCAACCCTCACACCCCCCACACCCCCCACACCCCCCACACCCCCCTTTATAAGGGGGCAGACCCCCCACACCCCCTTTATAAGGGGGGCAGACCCCCCACACCCCCCTTTATAAGGGGGGCAGGGGGGGTAGGGGGTGTAGGCAAAAGGCAAGAGGCAAGAGCGGTGAGACCCCGCGCCTTCGCATCTGCGCAAGGAAACGCTCACCAAGACAGGCAAAAGTATTTTATTTTAAGGCTAACTGCTTGAGCATTGACTGTCTTCTTTTTAGCTATTAGGTTATTTTGTAAGGCGTGCAAGATGTCAGTATATTTATCATCATAATTAACTGTAATTCTGTTACAAAATTTGTGATAAAAATTTCTGACTTCTTTCTTCTTGTGGGTTATTAAAAAAGTCTTCAGGTGTGGCTATTTCTACGATTTTTCCTCCATCCATAAATACCACTCTATCAGCAACTTCTCTGGCAAACCCGACTTCATGGGTGACACATACCATTGTCATTCCTCCATCGGCTAAACTACGCATAGTATCTAAGACTTCTTTAATCATTTCCGGGTCAAGGGCCGAAGTGGGTTCATCAAATAACATAATTTTCGGTTCCATGGCCAACGCGCGGGCAATGGCCACCCGTTGCTGTTGTCCCCCTGATAATTGACCGGGATATTTATTCGCCTGTTCCAAAATGCCAACTTTTTCTAATAGTTGCATCGCTTTGGCTTCGGCTTTGTCTTTTTTCCAATGTCGTACCCAAATGGGGGCTAAGGCAACATTATTGAGGACAGTTAAATGGGGAAATAAATTAAATTGTTGGAACACCATCCCGACTTCTCTTCTAATAGCTTCAATATTTTTGAGGTCATGGGATAGTTTAATCCCATCAATCATGATACTCCCTTTTTGATAGGGTTCTAAGGCGTTAAACGTGCGAATAAAGGTAGATTTTCCTGAACCGGATGGACCCATAATCACAACCACTTCCCCTTGCTTAACCGTCAGACTAACCCCCTGTAAAACATGAAAGTTATTGTCATACCATTTTTCAACATCTTGAGCAATAATAGCGGTTTCTGTGAAAGTTTGGGTCATGGTTTAAGTGATCCTTAATTATTGAATATTACCTATTTTAGCAATGATCAATCAAAGTTTTATGTTTATTTCTTGATTAATTTTAAAAGTAGATTAATTAAGGCACTATTTACATTAAAATAGTATTGATATCTACTAACATTATTATGCAAGTTATCTTTTTTGGAACCCCACAATTTGCTGTCCCCACGTTAGAAAAATTATTAGATCATCCTCACTTTAATGTAATTGGGGTCGTCACACAACCCGATAAAAGAAGAGGAAGAGGTAAAAAAATAATTCCCTCAGCCGTTAAAAAAGTCGCTTTAGATCATAATATTCCTGTGTGGCAACCCAAACGAATTAAAAAAGATCAAGATACTTTATCCCAGTTAAAAAATAGCCAAGCTGATGTGTTTGTGGTGGTGGCCTATGGACAGATTTTATCTTCAGAAATTCTACAAATGCCTAAACTGGGATGTATTAATGTTCACGGTTCTATTTTACCTCAATATCGAGGTGCTGCCCCGATTCAATGGTGTCTTTATAACGGCGATCGCCAAACAGGAATTACCACCATGTTAATGGATGAGGGAATGGATACAGGGGATATGTTATTAAAAGCTTATACAGATATAAATTTATTTGAGAATGCTTATGAAATTGCTGAAAAATTAGCCAATCAAGGGGCAGATTTATTAATTGAAACTTTAGAAAAACTAAAAATAAATGAAATAACCCCTACTTCCCAAAAGGATGACGAAGCAACTTATGCTTCTTTAATTAATAAAGAAGATTTTATGATTGACTGGAATAAATCTGCGATCGCTATTCATAATCAAATTAGAGGATTTTATCCTAATTGTTTTACGTCCTTTCGAGATGAGAAATTAAAAATTATGGCAACTATTCCCATTAATGATGATTATTTAAAAGCATTAGATAATAACTTTGAAGGGTTAAAAAATAAAATTGAATCCTTAGACAAAACAATAGGAAAGCCTGGTGAAGTTATTAGTTTAGTCAAAAAGTTTGGCCCACTAATTAAAACAGGAGAAGGATTACTATTACTATCAGATGTTCAACCCTCTGGCAAACGTTCCCAGTCGGGTTGGGATTGGGTTAATGGCAGTCATCTAAAAGTAGGAGAAGTATTAGTTTAATTATTAATTGTACTGTCTTCTTTGGGTTCAAGAAATTGACAATTTTGACAAGAACCTTGAGGATTGACAGCACAAGTTACTATCTCAGAATTAGCATTAAAACGACAATTAATATCTCCTAAAATCCAACGACCATTCACTAGAGTCTTTGTCTGACTATTTGAAGATTTTTGGACATAAAGAGAAACTTTTTTTAATTGATAACCCCCCATTTGGTAGTGATAATGATGATGATATTCTAAGATAGTATAGGTTGTTCCTTCTAACTCTAAATGATTGCTTTTTTTGGGATTCCAATCTAATGAAAGTTTTCCCAATAATTGATGATTATGACTTAAAATAATTTCAGTTAAAATAGAATTTTGATTCATTCTTAATCTGGCATCGTTCCTTAACGTTCGTATTATAATCAACTTTCCCTAAATAAGGAAATAAATTTAATAATTAATCCATTCTTATATTGACTTATTTATTCTTCATATTATTTGACGTAATTTACCCACCATGATTATAATAATCAAGCTATCGGTTTTAGTGGGGATCAGTCGCTAAAGGTAACAGGGAAAGCTTGGTGTAAGTCCGACACTGTCCCGCAACTGTGATGAAGTCTAAAGCATTACTTTCTAAGTCAGAATACCTGCCGATAACTTAGCTATTGTTATCAGTTGAATGTGATCATAATTATCATCATTTGACTGAGTATTTTTCAACTCTATCTGCGAGGTACGGATGAGATTTTTGTCAATTAAGCATCAATTACGTCTAAAAGCGACTATTATTTTAACAGTTTTAACTGTCTTAATATTAGCACAACCAGCCACTGCACATCATCCCTTTGGAGGAGAAACCCCTAGTAATTTTTTTGAGGGATTTTTATCAGGTTTAGGTCATCCTATCATTGGTTTAGATCATTTTGCTTTTATTTTAGCTGTAGGTTTATTAGGAACAAAAGTGAAACAAGGGTTTTTAATTCCCATTGCTTTTATTCTGGCGACAATGATAGGAACAGGGATACATCTACAAGCTATTGAGTTACCCTATCCTGAGATGATTATTGCTACTTCTGTAATCGTTTTTGGGGGTTTATTAGCCAGCAAAAAATATAACTTTTTTTCCTTTAGTCTCTCTACTATTATTGTTGCAACCATAGCTATAATCGCAGGTATTTTTCATGGTTATGCTTATGGAGAAGCAGTGATTGGGGCCGAAATGAATCCTATTGTTGCTTATTTAGCTGGCTTTGCGATCATTCAATTATTGTGTTCTTTTGCTGCTTTGGTTTTAGCTATTTTTATGAGTCAGCAGTTTCAGGATAAAACTAATTTTATTTTACGAATGATTGGGTTAGGGATTAGTGGAATAGGGTTTGTCTTTTTTGCTTTTGCTTTCGGTGCTTAATGAAGTTTGAAAGCAGAAAAATTTAAGATAAAAGGGACAATTTAAATTGTCCCTTTTGCGAATTTTAACTAATAAAAATCACCTCACCAAACCAGTAACCTTTTAATTCACTGAAAGGTTTAGTTTCGGTCCCAAAAAGAGGATTTCCTATGATTAATTCTTCTTTGTCGGTGTCAATACCCATCAAAACCACTGCATGGGGAAACTGTTGACTTAACCACCGTTGTTTGACGTGAAGTAAAGCTAATTGTTTGCGATTAATTAGTTCATCTAAGGTTGAATCATGATGATAGTCTGGATTTAATCCTAACTCTTCCATTGCTGCAATTTCCGCTAATGTATTAGTTCCTAAACGGTTCGTATTGGTAAGTTCAACTACCTCTTTTTCACTAATATTTGGATGTTTTCCACTCAATCTTGCTAAAGTAGCAATACTTGCCGGCGCACAAGTTACCGTAGTAGACTGTATAACAACTCCGTCAACAATCTTTAATTCTCCTACATCATGAATAACTGGAGAAAACCAATACAATAATAAAGATAAACAAAGAGAAATAGCCCCTAATCCTACTAATAGTTGATTTCTCCGTTGACTCGATGACCATCCTGATAATTCTAACAGAAATAATAGTCCAAAAATAAAAAAGCCAAAGCCCAACAATAGATTATCAAAAATTGCCTGTATATGTAAAGAAAGAATATGAGGAAAAACCGCAGGAAGATAATAAGATAGGTTTGAGCGATCAATAACAATTAATAAGGTTAAAAGACCTGCTAAACTAATGAAAATAATCCTCGCCGTTTTTTGATGTTTTTCTAAGGCGTTTTCTGCGGTAATTCCTTTGTGGGCTAAATCATTGCCCAAAAAACCACCTAATCCTAAACCGATGACACTAGGAACAATTAAATCAATCATAATAATTTCTTTAAAATATTCAAGTAACTAATTAACAAAAATAACTTCATCGAACCAATATCCGTACAATAAATAATTCAAAAAAGCTTGTAAGTCAAGAGAGAGAATCTTAGCAAATCTTTGAGAAAAAGAATCCTTTAAATTAATGGCACTAGATATAAGTAAATTAATCATATTGTCAATCTCGTTATTTATCTCTAAAATAGCTACACTAATCAGGAGATGTCAGGGGTAAAATTACGGAAACTTTTTTTATTTAATTTTTTGTCTTGCTTCAAAATAGCAGTAAGTAGGTGAGTATAAATAAACGGATAATGTGGGCAATGCTAATTAAAGCTAGAACCTTTATATAAAGATAGTTTTAGGCATTGCCCACCCGACAAAGGTTTCATCTTTAATTATGCCTACCCACTTATTAGATAGACTTTAATTCAAGAAAAAATCTTGAGAATTAACTAATAAGATAAATTAAGATAAAAAAAAATGGATCTATTGATCCATCCACATTATAGAAAAAAAGAATTGTAGCTAGTTTCTTATTCTTCTTCTCCTCCATCTCCTTGAGAAATAGCAAAACTTAATGATCCCAATTCTAGTTTTTCACGTACCTGTTGTTCAATGGTTTCAGCAATCTTGGGATTTTCTTCTAAATATTTGACTGCATTATCTCTTCCTTGAGAAATATTGTCCCCATTGTAACTATACCAAGCACCTTTACGAAGAACCACATCACTTTGTTCGGCTAAATCTAACATACATCCCATACGAGAAATTCCCTGACCAAAAATGATGTCAAATTCAGCAATGCGAAAGGGTGGGGCTACTTTATTTTTAGCCACTTTCACCTTAGCGCGAATTCCATACTCTCCCTCACTGCCTTTTTTGAGGGTTTGAATACGACGAATATCTAAACGCACCGAGGCGTAAAATTTTAGTGCAGTTCCTCCGGTGGTAACTTCAGGACTTCCATAAGTAATCCCAATTTTTTGCCGTAACTGGTTAAGGAAAATGACCACACAGCCTGATTTACCAATGTTTCCCGCAATTTTTCGTAAAGCTTTACTCATTAAACGAGCTTGTAAACCCACTTGAGTATCCCCCATTTCCCCTTCAATTTCTGCACGGGGAACTAAGGCCGCCACTGAGTCGATCACTACCACATCCACTGCTGCTGATCGCACTAATTGATCGACAATTTCTAAGGCAGATTCTCCAGTGTCTGGTTGAGCCACTAATAAGTTATTAATATCGACTCCCAAAGCCGCCGAATAAGTGGGATCTAAAGCGTGTTCTGCATCGACAAAGGCAGCCACACCGCCGGCCTTTTGCACCTCTGCGATCGCATGAAGGGCGAGGGTTGTTTTCCCAGAACTTTCTGGCCCGTAAATCTCAACCACTCTTCCCATCGGGAGTCCACCCCCCAAGGCTAAATCTAGGGTTAAAGCCCCGGTTGAGATGGTTTCCACCTTCATTCTGGCTGCGTCTCCTAGACGCATAATGGAGCCTTTACCGAAATTTCGCTCAATTTGGTTGAGAACTAAGCCTAATGCCTTTTCTTTATCAGGATTGTTTGTAATCGCAGCCATTAATGCCTCTATCTATTCTTACACAACAAATTTAGTACAAAAGTATTTGTCTATTATAGCTTGTTTTACTGACAAGAACTCTAATGATGACAATTTTGTGATAGTCTCTATTATCTAGGGTAACATTTACATTGAGATTAGTAAGGGAGAAAATTTACGGAAATTCCTACTTATTATTACGGAATTATCGAAAATTAGTGACTATTTACCCAGTTATCTGTTTAAAAAATCGTGACATTAATTATTGCTGGCGATCGCAGTGGAACAGGCAAAACAACGATAACCTTAGCTTTACTGGCGTTTTTGAGGAAAAAAGCGGCCAAGGTTCAATCATTTAAAGTGGGGCCTGATTATATCGATCCTATGTTTCACAGTTATATCACAAGTCGTCCCTGTGGTAATTTAGACCCGATTTTGACCTCTGTTAACTATGTTAAATCCTGTTTTCAGCAACAGTGTCACGGGGTTGATTATGCTCTGGTTGAAGGGGTTATGGGGTTATTTGATGGGGTTCCGTTGGGGAAGCAGAGTGAGCAGAGGGAGAAGGGAGCAGGGAGCAGGGAGCAGGGAGTAGGGGAGAAAATAGAAAGTTTTTGTCAAGATTATGGTAGTACGGCGCATATTGCTCGAATTTTAAAGATTCCTGTGGTATTAGTCATTGATTGTAGTCGATTATCGGGATCGGTGGCTGCGATCGCTCATGGATACCGTTCCCTTGATCCTAATATTAATGTTGTCGGCGTGATTTTAAATCGAGTGGCAAGCGATCGCCATTTAACTTTACTTGAAACGGCTTTAAAGCCTCTTAATTTACCGATTTTAGGGGTTATTCGTCGCCAAACAGATTTAACCATTCCCGATCGCCATTTAGGGTTAGTTCCCACTGATGAACTGCCAGAACTTGATCAGTTTTTTGATAGGTTAGCCCATTTAGCTCAAACTTGTTTTAATTGGGAACAACTTTTGCCTTACCTTACCCCGTCACCCTTTGCAGGAGGCGATCCCCCCATACCTTCCTTGAGAAAGGGGGAGAGACAATCGATCAAAATAGCGATCGCTAAAGATAAAGCGTTTAACTTCTATTACCCTGATAACCTAGATATTTTAGAACAATTAGGGGCTACACTCTGTTACTGGAGTCCTTTAGAAGATGAAACCTTACCCGAAGGCACTGCCGGGCTATATTTTGGGGGTGGTTTTCCCGAAGTCTTTGCCGAAACGTTATCAAGGAACCAAAACGCCTTAAATGCAGTGAAACAAGCCATTATCAAGGGAATGCCTACCTATGCTGAATGTGGGGGGTTAATGTATCTGTGTCAAGAAATTGTTGATTTTAAGGGTCAATCCTGGCCCATGGTGGGTATTTTACCCACAACCGCTAAAATGGGGAAGAAATTGACTTTAGGGTATCGACAAGCGATCGCCTCTCGTTCTAGTCTTCTGTTGAATGAAGGGGAAACGATTTGGGGTCATGAGTTCCATCGTTCCCAGTTAACCCATTCTTCTCCTCAACCCATCTTTAACCTATCGAGTTGGCAGAAAAATAGTCCTATTTATGGGGAAGGATGGCAGTGTCATAATGTTCATGGGTCTTATCTTCATCTGCATTTTGGGGGGTGTCCCCAGATAGCTGAAAAATTTTTTCGTCACACCCTTGATTTTTTTAAGAACCTTGCGTTAGACTAAGTTCAGTTAAAGAAAATAACCGTTCAGGTAAGAAAGGAGGTGATGCCCATGTCAGATAGTAGTAAAATCATGGGTCTCCTGGTTGAAGTTAGCCGGCTGTGTGCCGGGGCTGTTCTCTAGAAGTTAAGTCCCCCTGGATCTAACTAAGCTGGAGTTCCTTCCGGCAGTTAGGTTTCAATCAGAAGACCCGTAAACAGAAATTTAACCCCCTACTCCCCTTAGTCCTAGACTTATTAGGGATTAGGGGGTTTAAAGTTTTTGAGCAGCAAAAATTTAATGTAATATTGAAGAGAAAAATGACTAAAAATATGAATATTTATCTGATCCTCGTCAAGCAGTGATTGATGTCGAAGCGATCGCAAAAGATCCAGAAATTGAGGAATTATTACAACAAATTCAAATCTAACAAAAATGAAATTAGATAGAATTACGATTAATCCAAATCGCATGAACGGACAACCTTGTATCCGAAATTTGCGCTTAACCGTTCGTAAAAGTTTTAAAAAGCTTTAGAAAGTCCTGCATTTTTTAATGATTTAGTAGATTTTCAAGGGAAGTAACGATACATATCTTTTCGATGAAGAAAACGTACTAAAGCAATAACATTTCCATTTAGATAAAGTCCAAGACGATAGTTTCCAATCCGAATTCGATAAAATCCTTGATGTCCTTGTATTGCTTTAACATTTCTTAAATCAGTTAGGGTTCGTGCAGCTTCTATGTCTTCAATCACCGCTTGAATTTGTTGCTTTATTTTACGATCTTTTAGGTTTCGTAAGTCTTTTTTAAAGGTTTGACGAAATTCAATGTTCATGGTTAGTCTTCTAAGAGAGAAAAAATTTCTTCACGACTAACATTTTCGCTATCTATTCCTTCTTTAATTGCATTGGCCATTGCCATGTCTTCTATAACTTCATAAATTAAGTCTTTAAGCAAGTCTTGTTCTTGGGTAAGGAGTTCATAGAGTAATTCTTTAAGGATGGGTTTTAAGGTCTGTTTTTGAGGGTTTGGCATAATTTTAACTGAATGTATTATTAATAAGTTTAGCAAATTTCAGTAGAGTCAAATCGAATTCGGATACGTCAATTACCTTTAATATAGTTGCTCGAAAAAGGAGATTATAGGGTGGAAATTTCCCACCTGACTACTTAAGTTTAACCCTTAGCTAATCCTTGACGATTACGCCACCAAGCTAATGAGGTACTCGCAATAAAAATACTTGAATAAGAACCAGCAATAAAGCCTAAAATTAATGCTAAAGCAAAAAACTTAAGGGTTTCACCACCGAATAAGAAAATGGCAACGAGAGGTAATAAAGTAGTAAGAGTGGTATTAATCGAACGACCAAGGGTTTGATTAACAGAATTTTCGACAATTTCATTAATTGATAATTCTTCACTGTATCTATCTGTATTTTCTCGAATGCGATCATAAATAACTACAGTATCGTTAACAGAAAAGCCAATAATTGTTAGTAAAGCCACTAAAAATAAACTATCAACTTCTACGCCGGCAACTAATCCTAAAACAGCAAAAACACCAGCAGTTACTAACACATCATGGAGTAAAGCTAGGATAGCAAAAAAAGCATAATCGAACTTAAATCGAACACTAAGATAGACAATAATGCCAAAAAATGAAACCAATAAAGCTAAAATTCCTGACTCAAATAATTCTTGTCCGATGGTGGGTCCCACGGTATCAATTTGAATGGTTTCGGGATCAAAATTTCCTATCTCATCATTTAATTCTTGTTGTAATTGGGTTCTTTCATTTACATCTAAAGTTTTAGTCCGAATAGAGAGAATATTACCTTCTAAAACTTGAATGGTACTATTGCCTAACTCTTGTTGGTTTAATATCTCTCTTACTTCTCCGACATCAATGGGTTGTTCACAAGTGCCTTCTACCGCACAAGCTAATTGTAATTGTAGTCGAGTCCCGCCAATAAAGTCTAAACCGGGTCTTAATGGGGCTTTAAAGGTCGTATAAGAAATGATCATGGCAATGATTCCACCTGCAATAATTAAGGCAGAAATAGACCACCATAACCGCTCCCATTTCATTATATTGAGTTGCATTTTCTTCTGTTAAATAGAACAATAAGTTAGATTAAGATTTACTGGCTGTGGGTAAATTCGGACAAAAGAGTTCTGGTTTTTTACGAACACTAGGCAACCCTAACACCGTTACTAATAAGAAAGTACGAGTACAAGTTAAAGCCGTAAACATACTCACTAATACTCCAATAGCTAACGTTAAAGCAAACCCTTTAACCAACCCGGAACCCAAACCGAATAAAGCAGCACAGGCGATTAAAGTGGTAACGTTACTATCGATAATACTCGAAAATGCTCGATAGAATCCCGATTCCACCCCACTATACAGAGTCTTGCCACTGCGTAACTCTTCACGGGTGCGCTCAAAAATCAACACATTAGCATCCACTGCCATCCCAATACTGAGAATAAACCCCGCAATACCCGGAAGGGTTAACGTAACACCAATCAAAGAATAACAAGCCAAAGTTAACAGTGTATAGATGGCTAAAGCTAAATCTGCTAAAACCCCAGGAAGACGATAATAAACCGCCATAAAGATTAAAACTAAGATTAAACCAGCCACAGCAGCGTAGATACTGCGTTGAATACTCTCTCGTCCCAACGTTGCCCCAACGGTGCGATTTTCTACCACTTCCACAGGAAAAGGCAAAGAACCCCCCCGTAACTGTACCGCTAATTCATTGGCGGTTTCGGCGGTAAAATTCCCGGTAATCACCGCACTGCCCCCAGTGATACCAGCAGCAGCAAATTGAGCCCCCACCACCGGCGCACTGATTAACACATCATCTAGGAAAATACCGATACTGCGACCGGTTCCTGCGATATTTTTCGTCAATTCTGCGAACTTTTGACCCCCTTCGTTATCAAAATCGATAATCACTTCCCATTCAGTCCCTTGGGTGGGGCCATAACGAGCATTTTTGAGGTTTTTACCGGATAATCCCACGGAGTCAAAGAGGGCTAAAAGGGCTTGATTTGATTCTTCTATGGACTCGGTTAACTCAGCAATCTGTTGTTCCTCTTCGGGGGTGGGTTCTCCTAGTCTCAGAGCGTCTAATTCTGCTTGTTTTTGCTGTCTGATGGTAAATTCAGCCTGTAGTTGCCCCTCAGTCCCCTGACGTTGTTGACGGAACTCTAATTGTGCCGTTCCTCCTAATACCCGTTCTGCTTGTTCGGGGTCCGTGACTCCTGGTAACTGGACGACAATTTTATCTTGTCCGAGGGTTTGCACCACCGGTTCTGCTACCCCTAAACCATCCACTCGGTTTTGCAGGACGGTTTTAGCTGCTTCTAAGTCCTCTTCTGAAATGGTTTGAGCGTCTTCGGTGGGTTGAAGTTGAATGGTTAATTGGGCCCCACCTCTCAAATCTAAACCGAGTTGCAACGGGATAGTATTAAGAAGGGCGATCGCACCAATGACCAGGGCGATAATAAAACCGATCAACAAACGTCGTTGTTTCATACTGGAGTCTTTGGTAAGGGTTTGGGAGTGGGAGTAGGGGGAATTTAGAATTTAGAATGTAGAAAAAGTTAATTTCTAAATTCTACATTTTACATTCTACATTTGCTGACCTTACCCCCTCTCCATCTCATCTAACTAAATATGCAGTGTCATTAATTTATCCACTGCTTCAGAAATTTGGGGAGGTTGGACAATGGTTAATCGTTCTAACATTCCATTGTAAGGGGTCGGAATGTCTTGAGACGATAAACGAACCACCGGCGCGTCTAATTCGTCGAAAAAGTTATCATTAATTAAAGCAATTAATTCCGCTGCGATCCCGCCGGTTTTCATACATTCTTCAACAATGATGACGCGATGAGTTTTCCGTATGGAGTCGCCAATGGTTTGTAAGTCAAAGGGTTTAAGGGAAATTAAATCAATAATTTCAGGATCATAACCTTGGGCTTCAATTTCCTTGAGGGCCTGTAAACAATGATGACGCATTCTCGAATAGGTCAAAATGGTGACATCTTTACCCTCTCTGACAATTTCTGCTTTGTCTAAGGGAACAATATATTCCTTGTCGGGGAGACTTTCTTTGAGGTTGTAAAGTAAAACGTGTTCAAAGAAGAGGACCGGGTTTTCATCTCGAATGGCTGCTTTGAGAAGTCCTTTAGCATTATAAGGGGTTGAACAAGCCACAATTTTTAAGCCAGGAACCGCATGAAAATAAGCTTCTAACCGTTGGGAATGTTCGGCCCCTAATTGTCGTCCTACCCCTCCGGGCCCGCGAATAACCATGGGAATTTTGAAGTTTCCCCCAGAGGTATAGCGTAACATTCCGGCATTGTTAGCAATTTGGTTAAAGGCTAATAATAAAAAGCCCATATTCATTCCTTCAATAATCGGCCGTAAGCCACTCATCGCTGCACCCACAGCCATTCCGGTAAAGCTATTTTCTGCGATGGGTGTATCGAGAACTCGCAGTTCTCCGTATTTTTTGTAAAGATCCTTGGTTACCTTGTAGGAACCGCCATAGTGTCCCACATCTTCCCCTAAGACAAAGACTGTGTCATCTCGTCCCATTTCTTCATCAATAGCTTGACGTAGGGCATTAAATAATAAAGTTTCTGCCATATATTTATACTAATTCCTTGCCTTTGTTATCCTATCATTACAGCCCTACATTTTATCGTTTTCGGAAACCAACAACGGTTCTTCTGTATTAATTTTTTATAATTCCCTCATAAAATGCCGATTTTTTCTCTAAAAAAAGTCTATTCTCTCCATAATCTACCTCAGATTGAATCATCGTTTTGGCTCAATTCTTACTAATGGAATATATCAGCAAAATAACCGTTTCAGACTCAATCAAAATTCTTCAATAACTAGGTCGTAAGGTAGAGGGAAGAAGATATTTTAGTTAATAAGATAATAAGTAGATGAATATTAATTGGAAGGAAACTATTATATGGCTCTCATGAAAATACAAGATTACAATCCTAACTATGAAGATAGTATTTTACATGGACATCGGTTAAACAGTTTTGATTTATACACGACTTCTGACGGAAACCGAGTTGGTTCAGTGCAGGATATTTTAGTGGATGAATCAGGACGCTTACGTTATTTTGTCATCGATACAGGCTTTTGGATTTTTGGTAAAAAAGTCTTATTACCCATGGGTTTGTGTCGAATTGATTACACTAAAGGCCGTGTTTATGCCTCTAACTTAACCGAAGAACGGGTTAAGGAACTACCGAGATATGATGAAGATACAACGGTAGACTATAACTATGAAGAGAGAGTAAGAAATATTTATCGTGTTCCTGAAAGACGTTATGCAGCCAATCAACATGATGAATATAGTTATAAACATGACGAGCATGATCATGATTTATATGGTCTTCGAGAAGAAGATCACGGCATTCTCAAACTTTACGAAGAACGGTTAATTGCTGACAAAAATCGTGAAAAAGTCGGAGAAGTAGCCGTCGGTAAAACCATTGAAACACAACGAGCAGAGGCTTCTGTCCCTGTAGAAAATGAACGGGTTGTGGTTGAACGTCGTACTCCTGCCCATGCAGAAAAAGCGGTGCCGACTAACGAAGCTGACTTTAATCAAGAAGAGGTGGCTCGTTTAGAAATCCACGAAGAAACAGCTAATATTGAGAAAGAAGCTTTTGTCAGTGAAGAAGTTTCTGTTAGAAAAGAAGTGGATCGAGATGTGGTTACGGCTCAAGAAAAATTACGTCGAGAAAAACTGGATCTTGATGTCGAAGGAAGACCGACAGTTGAGCATAAGCGGTAAAATTAAATTCCGTTAGGAGAGAAAGCATTTGAACACAATATTCTTGATGATCAAGGGAGATAATGCTTTCTCCTTATTTTTTAGGTTCTATCTGTAGGGAAAAATCATGGAATCTCCATTATCTAATCAGAACTCAAATCATAATCAAGACGAGATTAAATTATTACAAGAACGTTTGAAAGTAGAACGAGAACAAGAGAAAGTTGGAGAGGTCATTGTTCGCAAAGAAACTGAAACAAAAGTAGCGATGGTTCCTCTACAACAAGAAAAGTTAATTGTTGAACAAGTTAATGCTGATAACTCTGAAGTGGAAAAAATAGCAGAAGTTGATCTTAAAAAAAGTCAAGTTAGCAAGCCAATAGTTAATTCAAACAGGTTATCAACCATTAAAGCTAAATTTAATTCTCTTCAAGAAGCTAAAGATTATCTCCAAGACATGGCTCCAGAATTATCGGAGCAAGTTAGGGAAATAGAAATTAAACTAACTATCAATGCTCATAAAAATTCCTATTAACTGATATCTTATCCTGACATCTTGCACGCCTTACAAGATAACTTAATAGCTAAAAAGAAGACAGTCAATCCTAAAACAGTTAGCATTAAAATAAAATACTTTTGCCTGTCTTGGTGAGCGTTCCCTTGCGCAGATGCGAAGGCGCGGGGTCTCACCGCTCTTGCCTCTTGCCTACCCCCCCTGCCCCCCTTGTAAAGGGGGGTGTGGGGGGTGTGGGGGGTGTGGGGGGTGTGGGGGGTGAGGGGTGTTTAGTGAAGGTGCAAGATGTAAGATTAAGATAAGTGACTCATCATCGAAAAATTAGGTCTTTCTAAAATTTCTTCATAGACTTTTTCGACTTGAGAAATATTATTAGTCAAAGAATATTTATCTAAGACTCTTTGTCTTGCTTTTTGTCCTAATAATAGGGTAATTTCGCTATGATCTCGAAACAAGGGTAATAGGGTTTTTAACTGGGTGGTAACACCCTGAGTATTTAAGACAACACCGGCCCCCTCTTCTAAGACTTCACCATCAGCGCCAGCATCGGTGGCAATACAAGCGACACCACAGGCCATGGCTTCTAATAAAGATAAGGATAATCCTTCGACTAAAGAGGGCAAAATAAACACATCAGCAGCCCGTAAAATATTAATCCGTTGTTGTTCATCGGCCACGAACCCCAACCAATAAATCTCATGTTCTACATTATAAAAGGGTTCTAAGGAGGGCTTAAGAGGTCCATCACCGACGATTAACAATTTACTCTCATCCCCCATCCCGACCTGTTTCCAAGCCTTTAACAAGGCTTCTACGTTCTTTTCTGTGGCAATCCGTCCCACATAGACAAACAACCGTTTCGCTTTGATTTGCGACTTAATAGACGAGGGTCCAGGAGAATACTTAATGGGGTCCACTCCATTGGGAATAATGGCTAATTTATCTTGATGAACTCCTAATTTCATCAATAATTCTTGTTGGAGTCGAGAGAAAATAATGACTTTGTCGTAATGGGCTAAAAACGGCGCATATAGCTGATAGGTTAAAAATTGGGTGCTTGACTTCAAATTGCGTAATTTACTGTCAAAGGGGGGATGAAACGTGGCGATGAGGGGAATATTTAACGCCTGACAGATTTCCGGCAGTCGAAAGTCTAGGGGGGATAAGGTGAGGGACGCATGAACCAAGTCTGGTTTCAGTTTTGCTAAAGCATCCATCAAAATCTTACTGGATTTCGGAGTTGGGATGGTGTAAATTTGCGATTTATAAAGGAAGGGTAAGGCAACTTCCCGACAATCTCGCCAATGGGCCGAGTTTGTCTCTTCTTGCGAAAAATGAAGAAAACTAACCTGATAACCTCGGTCTAGAAGGGCGTTAGTGACTTCTCGACCGTATGTTACATTTCCACAGAAGGGGGATTTTTTCCCAAGCCAAGCGATGTGCATTCAAATATAAAGACAGATAGTTATTACGAACTGATCAAGAATAATTCGTTGTAATTGTATGGATTATAAGCATAAGCTACCCATAACTACAAGGGGAAAGTTTGGGTAGCTTAGATAGTCTGGGACAATAATTATCAGTTCGAGAGGTTTTTTATTATACTATTTTGTCTCTTTTGTAGGCCCAAACAGTGACGAAACTAAGGAAAATTACTATTTCCTAAAGATTGATCATTACTTGTCATTAATTGATATTAAGGGGCTAAACGATGAATTTCCCAATTTTGCTCTTCTGTTAACGTATAAGAAAAGCGATCGTGTAAACGGTTAGGTCTTCCTTGCCAAAATTCAAACCGTTTGGGTTTGACTCGATATCCTCCCCAAAAAGAAGGTAAGGGAATTTCTCCATGTTGAAACTTATATTTTAATTCTTCAAACTTCATTTCTAAAAGTTTTCTTGATGAAATCACCGAACTTTGTGCCGAACACCAAGCCCCTAATTGACTCCCTCTCGGACGACTGGTAAAATAGTTTAAAGATTCTCCTGTCGAGATTTTAGAAGCGGTTCCTTGAATTTTGACTTGACGTTCTAAAGGAAGCCATAAAAACAATAAAGCAACGTTAGGATTTTCTTCAATTTGTTGGGCTTTTCTACTTTCGTAGTTCGTAAAAAATACAAATCCTTCTTCATCAAAATATTTTAAAAGAACGGTTCTAATAGACGGTTCTCCTTTGGCTGAAGCCGTGGCTAAACTCATGGCATTGGGTTCTGGTAGTTCCCCTTCTGTAGCTTGTTGAAACCAGGTTTCAAACTGTTTAAAAGGATCAGATTTTAGATCGTCTCTCGTTAAACCGTTGCGAGTATATTCTTCTCTTAAAGCCGTTAGATCCATTCTCAGTTTAAATCTTTCACTACAAGTTTTTAACTATTATAGTTTAACGTAATTTTTTGAGCAAAAAATAAGGTCATCAATCTTTAAAATTCTTGGGGGTGATGTTTAGCTTTCATTACTTCTTTTCTTCGGGTTTCTAGTAACTCACTAAACTCCTGAGAGAGTCTCGGTATTTGTTCTAATAAAGTCGCCACAACTTCGGGGGATAATACCCCCACTTCTAAGTCATCTAACGCCATCACAGACACATCACTACATTCTCCTGTCAGTAAGATTTTTTCCCCGAAAAATTCCCCCTGTCCTAAACGGGCAATTTCTTGATTTTGTCCGTTATTATCCCTCACTAAAATGAGGGCATGACCATTTAAAATTAAATACAAGCCTAAAATTCTTTCTCCTTCTTGAAATACCCATTCTCCTTGGGCATAATAGCGAATATTACTCGCGTCTTTTTCTTCGATAAACCGTTCGGCAGCCAAATGTCCAAAATTAGGAAGCGATCGCATCATGTCGGTGACTTGTTGGGTGGGGTTAGGTTTAGGCATTTGGGCCAGATCCATATGATATTCTGTCTGAATGGGATAGGGAATGGTTAAATGATATCGTTTGGCTGCGTACCAAATACGAATGACAAAATCATTACGAATTTTCAACATGGTTTCATAATTATCCACAAACAAACCAATTTGATAAGTAATAGAAAAATCGGCATAATTTTCTACCCTTACCCACGGAGAAGGTTCCTTTAAAATACCTGGGGTTGATAAGGCGGTTTCTGTGAGTACCTGAATCACTTTATTGGGGGGATCATCGTAGGAAAAACCAAATGAAAATCGTTCAACGTGTAAAGGGGTGGGACGATTATAATTGGTAAAATTTCCTTGGGCTAAAATAGAATTAGGAATGACCACACTATCGCGATCGCGGGTTTGCAAATAAACCGATCGCCAATTCACTTTAATCACTTTCCCAATGGTATCACCGACTTGTAACCAATCTCCCAAAGCAAACGGTCGTTCAAATAATAATAAAATTCCTGAAAAGAGATTTTTTAAGGTATCTTGTAAGGCTAAACCAATCACCAATGAACCCACACCAAACGCCGTTAAAAGGGCGCCTAAGTCGATTTTCCAAACAGTAGAAAGGATAACCGCCGTAATACAAGCCACTAAGAAAAAACGAATTAAATCGAGTAATAAATCGGGAACTCTTTCTTGCCAACTGCCTGCCACCGCTTCATCAAAAATAACCACTTTAAAAGCAGACAGTATGGCGTGAATCATGCCGATCCACACTAAAGTTTTAACCAAACGAATGGTGGTCGTTTCTTCAGGAATTTCTAAAACTCTGGTTAAAAATAACAATAAAGCGACCAAGGGAAAAACCAAATTTCGGAAAATAACGATAGTGGCGACTAAGGGCTTTTCTTCTTGACGCAGTCGCACAATAATTTCATTTAACAAAATCATGATTAAGGGAAACCCCAAAATTAATATAATCGCCCAACGAAACCAGTTTTGTTCGACTAATGTGATTGGCATTATAACTTTATTGATTGTTGTAGAAAATACTGAATAATTCCATTATGAATAATCACAGCAATTTAACTCAGAAAAATTAGGATCTTATTATTTTTCCTTTTCCAGCACTTTATTAAGAAATATTACAAAAAATAATAAAAGGTTTATTGTTAACAGTTTTCTCCCTATAGATTGGTTATTATAATCCATAAATTAATCCTTTCTTTTTTAGCACTCTTAAGGGCTAAGTGCTAATGTTATTTATCTACTATTAGAGGATCTAGTAGTGGAAAAAACTTTAAAAATTTAACGAAACAAACACCAAAAAACAGCTTATGGACTATTATTTTGACATTATCGGCACGACTTCCGTTTTAACTTTCTTTAATTATCAACAACTACTAGAACAAAATAAAAATCGTAGTAAAGCCTATTTAGGCAGCCATGAGTGCAGTCTTGATGGCTTTATTGAGTCAGTAGAGACTATTCCGAAAAAACCAGATTGGAACTGGGATGATGTCGTCGGAAGTATTGTTAATTTTTGGCTCAAAAATGAAGATAAAATCCGTTATTGGCAAAATCATTGTCATCCTATCGATTCAGACACCGTAATTGTTGCTAGAGTAGGAAAGATAGAGGCGTTGCGCCAAGAATTTGAATCTTTATTTGACGTTTAGAGCATAAAGATGGCGGAAAAAAAATACAATATCATCTAGTCCGTCATCTTCAGTTAGTTAGATAAATAAGTAGAAATAAAGAGAAATAAGTAGAAATAAAGGGAAACAAATAGACAATTTATTATCTGTAACAAATGAGGGGTTTAGAAAATAAAAATTATGAGTATAATAAAAACATATTCTCAAATAAAAAATAACGTCTATTAGAGTTTCTCTTGTTGAATTGGTTGGTTATGATGAAGTTAAAACGCCCCTTTCGTCGTTCTTTAATTTATGGTTTATTGGCCACTGTAATGAGTGGTAGTATTATTGTTGCTTCCCCACAACCGAGTTATGGTCAATCGTGGTTAAATTGGATATTTCAAGGGGTACAAGTCATACAATTATCGACTTTATCGGATTCCCAAGAAGTTAAATATGGACAACAAATTAACCGAGAATTAATCAGTAGTGGACAATTTCGGTTATCTCGAAATCGGGCTTTAATTGAAAGAGTTGATCGCATTGGCCAACGGTTAGCACAAAATAGTAGTCGTCCAAATTTACCGTTTACCTTCCAAGTGATTCAAGATGATTCTATCAATGCTTTTGCGACGATGGGGGGTTTTGTTTATGTCAATACCGGTTTAATTGCGGCTGCGGAAAATGAGGCAGAGTTAGCCAGTGTTATCGGTCACGAAATTGCCCATATTACCGAACGTCATTCCATTAAACAAATGCGAAACGTAGCTATTTCTCGAGGGTTAATGTCGGCCGCTGGATTAAATGAAAATGATATTGTTAATCTAGGGGTACAATTAGCGGTTAATCTTCCCAATAGTCGAGAGGCGGAACTAGAAGCCGATCAAGTGGGCTTACAAAACTTACGGCAAGCGGGTTATGCCCCCATTGCTATGATCACCTTCATGAAGAAATTAACCCGACAAGGTGGCGCGCCTCCTGCCTTTCTCAGTACCCATCCGGGTAGTTCCCAACGGGTTGAAGCTTTAACCCAGGCCGTTAACCCCGAAAGGGCCTATCAGGGAGATGGTTTGGATAATCAAGCCTATCAACGGGAATTTAGGGCTTTATTATAGCGTTTCTATTAGTTAAAATCTAACCTTATTGAGTAACCAGTCTGCAATTAATTCTGGGGTATTTCTTTTCACCCACCAAAAAGCAATTGATCGAAAACTGGATTTAGATAATCTAGCAATTAATCTCATCACTCGGTTGAGAGGGCGGGCTGCAACTTTTTGATTGATTAAATTAACCGAACCCACATCATAAAGACAATCTATAATCATCTTTAAAGTTGCTTCCTCTCGCTCCATTAAATTCTCAACCAAGAGCATAACATTTTTTCTCTGTTCTACTTCTAGCTTTTGCGCTTCTGACAGTTTCGGGACATAGGTGGCCACTGTTGCTGCTTTTGTTTGGATCTTTTTTGTCTGCTTTACTTGTGCTTTTTTAACTTTTGAGATTTGACCAGACTTTTTGGCTGTTTTCAATGGTTTTCTTTTAGTTTCACGAGAAATCATAATTTTATTCATTAACCAATTCGTAATTAATTCAGGAGTGTTATTAATGACCCAATAAAAAGCAACTGATCGAAACAGCCTTCTAGCTAGTTTAACAATGAATCTGAGCAAAGACTTGAGAAACCGCAGAGAAATTTTTTTATTAATTAAATTAAGAGAACCCACATCATAAAGACAATCAATAATCATCTTAAAGCTGGCTTCTTCTCTCTGCATTAAATTCTCAACCAAGAGCATAACATTTTTTTTCTGCTCTATTTCTAGTTGTTGGACTTCTGAGAGTTTAGGGACATATTTGGCCACTTGTACGGGTTGTTTGCGATCGTTTCGAGAAAGTACCATGAAAATTGATAGATTCACACTCTCAGATACTATAAACTAGACCGCAGGACTTTAACCACCTTTCAACCATGGATCATAACCCCTGAACCCAAAACAAGAAAATTAATAAATTCAAAAATTTAACTAATTTGTCTTAAAACACAGGACTATAAACTAAAAACAGGATCAAGTATTAATCAATAAACTTCCCATCATTCCTAAATCTTCGTGATCTAAAATATGACAATGATAAACTGTTTTTCCGGTAAAATCTTCAAAAGGAATACGAATACGAACCCTTTCCCCTCGACGCACTAAAATAGTATCTTTCCAGGTTGGATAAGGGTTAGGAACTCCATTCACACTAATAACTTGAAACTTATTGGTATGAACATGGAAAGGATGGTCCATGACTCCCGTATTAATCACTTCCCACTCTTCTACAGTATTCAATTTAACTTGAGTTTGTACTGTATTATGTTGATAGGCTTCTCCATTAATTAAAAAAGCCATTCCTACCCCTGGAGACATTCCATGATTTAAGGAAAATTGTCGGGTGGTTTGGGGTTGAGGCAAAGGAGAAATAGGCATTAATTCCCTGGGTAAATTTAAAGGAGTTACCCCATTTTCATAGGTAATGGTTGCTAAAGGAATCGGAGTATTATTATCAATATTGTTTCTTCGGTTTCCCATCATTCCTCTTCCCATCATTCCACCTCCCATCATTCCCATAGAACCCCGATTATAAGGTAAACTAACTAATTGATAGTTACCTGGATTTTTATCCCCTTTAATTAATACTTCTATGCGTTCTCCTGGGGTTAATAAAATTTCTGATAGTTCTATGGGTTTTTCTAGCGTTGTTCCATCATTAGCAATTAAGTAAAAAGGATGATTTTCCAAAGACAAATTATAAAAACGTGAGGTTGAAGCATTGACAATTCTTAATCTTAATAAGCCATTTTCTGGCAGAGAAAAAGAAGGATTTTCTTTACCATTAACTGTAATTACATTACCTTCTCTGCCCATCATTAAGGGCATTCGATTTGCAGGTAATAAATTGCCATTATCATATAAGGAAAAATCCTGTAACACTAAAAATTCTTCTTTAGCTGCTTTAATTTCAGGAATTTCATCTAACTGATCACGAATAATAAATAAGCCGGCTAACCCTCCCGATAATTGGTCTGCCACTAACCCATGTAGATGGGGATGATACCAGTTAATGCCACCAGTTTGTTTAGGGGATATATCAAACTCATAGGTGAATTTTTCTTTCGGTTTAACTTCTAAAAATACATTATCTGCTTTACCGGTTGGGGGAAGATGTAACCCATGATAATGTAAATTAGTTGATTGAGAGAGATTATTAATAAAATGAAGGCGAACTTTATCCCCTGGTTTTGCTTCTAACCTCGGCCCTGGAACCTGTCCATTATAGGTTAATAACTTAGCGGTTCGATTTCCTAAAGGGACTTCTTGATAACTGGCTTCTAAGGTGGCTTCTAGTAGTCCATTTTGACTAGAAATGATATTTTCAGAATTTAAAGCATAACTTTTATTAGAAAAATTGTTATTGTTAGACCGTAAGTTCTTGACCAGTTGATGGGTTCCTAGTGCTAATATCGTCGTTGAGGTTCCTAAAATTAAAAATTTACGACGATTGATAGATTTCATGATTAACTCCTAAGTTTCTACATATCATAGAGACGCTGATAATAACGTCTCTATTAACTTCAATTTTTAATAAGTCTCGTATTCTTTATAGACTTGTGCGCTGCCATCTTTATTAATAGCAAAAACAGCAAAGGGTTGTTTTGTATTTCCTGCTTCCATTCCTGGGGTTCCTATCGGCATTCCTGGAACCGATAAGCCAATCATATCGGGTTTTTCTTTAAGAAATCGTTTAATATCATCAGCAGGAATATGACCCTCCATAACATAACCATCAATAATCGCAGTATGACAAGATTCTAAATCCGAACTAATGTTATGTTTTTGTTTAATACTAGCCATATCATCGGTTTTAATATCAGTAATTTCAAAGCCGTGTTTTTTAGCATGGTCCACCCAAATTCCACAACAACCACAAGAAGGACTTCGATAAACCGTCATGGACATATTTCCGTTATAAGATTCGTTCACCATGTCCCAATTACTGGCTAAAATAGTTTCATTAGAAGGTTGATTAATCCCTTGATTATTATTGGTTGAAGGGTTTAAGTACATTGTACCAGCAACTCCTATAACAGCGACTCCTGCAATGACTGGTAACAACCATTTAGAAGAAATATTGAACATTCTTAAATCTCTCCTTGAGATGTCTATCTTTTTTATTTTAGCTTGTCAGTAAAAAAGTTCGTCGTTAAAGCTTTATCTTTAATGATGACGAAGTTTTTTAACTACACATTTTTGTAGGGGTCAACGGCCGTTGACCCCTACCACAACATTCATGTTTATGGTCCATGTAAGGTGGGCAATACCCACCTTACAGTCATGTCATAATCTTTTTTTCTATTGCGATAGTTTCAAAATCCAACAACTTGTAAAGAAACTTATATTATTATCAAATAACATTTTTTGCTTTTCTGATAGCTTGGTAGAACAATTATAATAGTAAATAGGAAAGATTTTTCCTCGGATTTTTATTACTTAAAATACAAAAGTGTGGCATGGGGAGACAACAATCATATTCTCACGGAATACCATGAAAGTTATCCCCTCTATTTTGATTACCTTTAGCCTGATTTCTATGGCCCCTAAAGCGGTTTCTCAGGTGCTGCGTTCTTCTGATTTTGACAGTTTAGCAACCACTTCTAGTGAAGATTTAACAGGGGTTGAACCGAGAAATATAGACAACTGGAACTGGGGACTCGGTGGTGAGTTTCCTGAACGTGAACCGTCTCCCTCTTTAGAGTCTAGCAATTTTGACTTAGATTTGTATGAAACGAGAGTCAGACAACTCAATGATGCTTATCAAGATACAGATTATAACTTCGGAGACTATGACCGTCCTACCCGTCGTTTTCCTTTAGTTGATTTATAAGTTATTGCGAGGGGGAAACTTAACATTAACCTTTGATTCTCACTGACAAGTTCCCGAAGCAATCACCACAAATAACATTAAAGGAGACTGTAGGGGCATAATATATTATGCCCCTACGAATTTTTGAGAACTGAGCTAATTTTGTATCATCATCTCGCGAGGGATAAGCAAAACCGCCGTAACCCTAATGATCTCGTTCTAACCCTCGCACCCTTGTCTGATGCGGATTTCAGCGATTTTACGGAGGACTTTTTCTCGTTCTAAGACTACAATAAAGCTATCCCTCGCAAACCGCCTCTAGACTCTAGTCAGGATAGGGGTTGTGAAGCGAACCCTCTCTTTTTATAAGAGAACTTAGTTGAATGGAAACATTCCTTTATCCTGGTTTGATAATTCTTTTTCTATTCTCTCTTTTTATAAGAGAACTTAGTTGAATGGAAACATACTCCGATGAATCTAATCTAAAGCTGGTAAAAAGTTCGTGACTCTCTTTTTATAAGAGAACTTAGTTGAATGGAAACATAGAACCCTGATTTTTGTGGGGTTCTTGAGTTTATAATCGGTCTCTCTTTTTATAAGAGAACTTAGTTGAATGGAAACGTTCCCAGTAGGGGTATTAGCGGCCACTGTTGCAGTTATTTGAATATCTGCTCTCTTTTTATAAGAGAACTTAGTTGAATGGAAACGCGTTAAGCCGTTTCGTCTCAAAGCTTAATTGAGACTCATTCAGCTCTCTTTTTATAAGAGAACTTAGTTGAATGGAAACTCGGAAGTGATGGACTCTTCAATAAAGGTTCTAGGAATCTCTCTTTTTATAAGAGAACTTAGTTGAATGGAAACTGCATCTTCTAACGTAGCTGTTGTAGCAAACTCGTCTCTCTTTTTATAAGAGAACTTAGTTGAATGGAAACGAAAGCCTCGACTTACAAGAGCTTACATTTCTTTTAACTCTCTTTTTATAAGAGAACTTAGTTGAATGGAAACTCCATCGCTAGATAAACCCTTTCTTTAGGGTGAGGAACAACTCTCTTTTTATAAGAGAACTTAGTTGAATGGAAACCTTTCCAGAAAAAAGTAGTTGTTTTGAAATGGTTTTAAAGTTAGAGTTTTTGCTCTCTTTTTATAAGAGAACTTAGTTGAATGGAAACTAATATCAGAAGCATCGTGTTTATGGTTGGAATAGAACTCAACTCTCTTTTTATAAGAGAACTTAGTTGAATGGAAACGCCAACTCAAACGTTTTTTCTCCTTTCTCCCTGCTCCTGCGCTCCCTGCTCCCCTGCTTTTACAAAAGAGGTTTATGGCAATCGGATTTAGTATTGTATCACCCCTCGCAATGACTAATTAACTTTATTACTTCTATAAAACCCATCGCATTATTTATATTGTGATGGGTTTATAGTGTTTCCTAAACTCATAAGATACACCTAAAATTAAATTCCTGACTCCTGACTCGGTGACTCCTGACTCGGTGACTCCTAAAACTAGAAAACTTTGCACCTCACAAGTATGTAAACTGCTATATTTTTTTCAATAACATTCGGTAAACCGGCTCATTTTTATTAAAGGTTGCGATTTCTCTTTGCGTCGCAATCGGAAAAGGATTTTCAGCTAACCATGTTTCTTGATGCTGCTTTTGAAAACAAGTATTAGCTAAGAAAGTTTCTCCCATTTCTTGGGCCACTTCCTTAATATCTGATTGTAAAAAAACAGATCCATTATCAACTAAATAATGTGCGATCGCTTTGACTAAACCGGGTTGTACCACCCGTCTTTTTTGATGACTGCGTTTAAACCAAGGATCAGGAAACTGAATACTAACACAGTTTAATGTATGAGGAGGAAAAGACGATAATAAAGACTCAATAGAAACATTAATATTGCCAAACAAAAAATGTAGGTTAGACAATTGTAAGCGATCGCGTTGTTCATTGGCTTCGATGACTAAAGGTTCTCTAATTTCTACCCCCAGAAAATTCGTCTCAGGATATAATGGAGCCATATGAAACAAAAATTTTCCCCTGGCACAACCGATGTCTAAATGAAGCGGGCGATCAACACAAGGATAAATGGTGTCCCACTCCGGTATAACTAGGGGGTTACGGTATTTTGCACTTAAAGGGTTAACGTGTTGACGGACGCGGACTCTTGCCAAAATTAATCTCTCCTACCTATGCTCAATGTAAAGATATGCTTTACGTAAAGGTTTTATTGTGATGAACTTTCGCTTTGCTATTATCAGTGATCCCCATGTTGCGGTTCCCCACACTGTCCCAAACCATTCTCACCGCTTCCATTTAGTCGAAGTCAGTATTCTTGCCCTAGAAAAGGTGTTAAATCACTTAGAACAGCTTAACTTAGATTTTCTCTTGTTACCAGGGGACTTAACCCAAGATGGCGAAATAGATAATCATGACTGGTTAGTCAAACGCTTGAACGCTCTACCGTTTCCCGTTTTTGTGGTTCCGGGTAATCATGATGTTCCCAGTCTTCAACCAACAGAAAATAAGATCGGTTTACATCAGTTTCCGAGTTATTATAATCACTTTGGTTATGAAAATCAACAACTCTATTATACGAAAGAAATTTTACCAGGGGTGAGAATTATTGGTTTAAATTCTAATCATTTTGATGAAGAAGAAAGACAGTTAGGCTATTTAGATGAGGAACAATTAACTTGGTTAGAGAAGTTATTACCCCAGGTTAAAGATCAACTCCTGTTAGTGATGATTCATCATAACGTAATTGAGCATTTACCCGACCAAAGTGACCACCCCCTAGGAAAACGGTATATGTTAGGTAATGCTTCTCTCTTACTAAAAATGTTAAGGTCTGCCAACTGTCAATTAATTTTTACTGGTCATCTTCATGTTCAGGATCTTGCTTATGATCGAGGCATTTATGAAATTACCACAGGGTCTTTAGTGAGTTATCCTCATCCTTATCGTATCATTGAGGTGAAACGACCTCCTAAGGGTTCATTGAGCCTTAATATTACCTCTCATCGGGTTAAAAGTGTGCCAGGATGGGAAAATTTAGAGGCCATTTCTCGGCAATGGTTAGGCGATCGCTCATTTGGTTTTATGGTGAAATTATTAACCGCATCTCCTTTAAAAATATCCATAGAAGAAGCAGAAAAGTTTGCCCCATCTTTACGAGATTTTTGGTCAGATATTGCAGCCGGAGATGGAATTTTTGATTTCCCTGATTTTCCTCCAGAAGTTCGTCGCTATTTTCAACAATTTAGTGCCGTTAAAGCCGATGGGACACCCGCTTTAATGGATAACCAAGCCATTCTTAATTTATAAAATAGAGTCTATTTATTTAGGTTAACAAATGATTAACAGAAAGGTGTAACCCTTTCTTTTTTTTACATATTATCACTGATCAATAGATTTCTTTACTTTATAATTATTTGACAAATATAGCTGTTGTATTTACGTATTTTTATCAAAAGCATTGAAGTTTAAAAGTCTAAAAAGCATTTTAAAAATAAAGTTTTAGTAAAGAAAAAGTCTGGAAATCCTAGAGAATACGGATGCTTTTTTTGAGAAAATTGTTAAAACTTAAATAGATAAGAACTTAAATGCTGTTTTGTTTTTAAAGTAAATTAACTTAACCCTTAGTGCTAATAAGGGGGAAAATACAGGAGAGAATTAATGATGATTGACGAAACAACAAAATCCAATCTAGATATTTTTGAGAATTCCACCATCGATGATTCAGGAGGGGTTGAGTCTCTGGTAAGGTTCCCAACGCTAAGCTGTCGCTATAGCGTGGGCTTTCTGTAGCCCTGAATTTACTGGACAAGCCAATAAACTCGAACCTCCAGGCGACCTTACACTTCGCCCCACTAAAGCTATCATCAACGACCCATTAAGATCAGCATCTCCAATCCATCCACAAGCTTTATTACTGCATTTAAAAGACTTATTATTTCTTAGTCCAATATGCAGACAACAATGACAAGTTTGCGATGTATATCTTGGGTTAATTGCTATTACCTCAATCCCTTCTTTAATTCCTTTATATTCTAGAAATGTTCTCAACTGATAGAAAGCCCATGAATTCGATCGTCTTCGTTCAGTTTTATTTCTAGGTTTTTGATTAGTTCTTTCTCGAATTCCCGTTAAATCTTCAATAGACACAAAGGATTGAGTTTGTTTAGCTTCGTTAATAATAGTTTTAGATATATTGTGGTTTAACCATGCCTGATATCTTCTTTCTTTCCCTGATAGCCGTTTCAAGATTTGACGACATCTACGCCGTGTTGACCTTGTGCCTTGGGTTGCTTTTTTCTGCAAAGAAGCTCTGACTTTGGTTAATTTATCCCGTTTTTCTTGAATCTCCTTTCCTGACCACGATTTATTAGTAGAGGTAACTGCTATGTCACGTCTCCCAAAATCTACCCCTATAACCCCCCTGCCTTCGGCATCCCCCCTATTAGGGGGGACTATGGGGGGTGGAGCGTCAGATTTGAGTTGAATATGCACATACCAATCCCCATCTTTATGTTGACAAACTTGTGCTGATGTTGGGTTTTGTCCTGATAGTTTTCCTCTGTGATAATTACTTACTCTCATAGGAATTTTAGCTCGTTTCCCAGTTGTACTAATACTAGCCAAATACCCAGTCTCAATAAACCGAAAAGTACGAGCATCACAATCAAAACTAGTCGGTTTAAAGTTTTTGACTTTTCTACCTTTCTGTTTAGCTGTTAAGCGATTAGCTGCTACCCTTGCACAAGCTCTAACAACATGATTAGCTGTCAATCCAAAACGTTCTTTAACGTCTTGATAACAAACAGCTTGGATAGAGTTTCTATTGGTCAAATTAGGTTTAACTGTCTTATTAATATAGTTACAAGCATCAGCAAACGCCAGAGCAGTATCGTCTAATAATTGACGTTGCTTTAATGTAGGTTGAAGTTTAACAACTAGCGTTAAGACTTGTTTCATCGACCTTAAAAACTCACTAAAATGACATACTAACATAGAAAGCGCAAGGGTCATGGGGGTGAGAAGCAATAAGAAGCCAATGCCCATCTGTAATGGATGTGGATATGCTGACGTATTGCTGGTCTATTAGTAAGAAATAGTCTCTATTAGAGGTAGTTAAATGTCGAAGGCGAGTATAACCAAGACTACGCTAGAATGGAACACAATCAACTGGGCAAAAATCCAGAGGAAAGTGTTTAAGCTTCAAAGCAGAATATTTCAAGCTGTTAAATCAGGCGATAAAGTCAAAGCTAAAAAGCTTCAGAAGTTACTGTTAAAGTCACATTATGCTAAGCTCTTAGCGGTTCGCAAAGTAACCCAAGACAATCAAGGACGGAAGACAGCAGGTATCGATGGTATAAAGGCGTTACGCCCTAACCAAAGAGTGAAACTTGCCTACGAACTAAACGTTAAAGGTTACAGAGCAAAAGCACTTAGACGGATATGGATTCCCAAACCAGGACGTGAAGAAAAGCGACCTTTAGGAATCCCGACCATCAAGGACAGAGCAATGCAAGCTTTGGTTAAATCAGCCTTAGAACCGTACTGGGAAGCCCAATTCGAGGGAACATCTTACGGCTTTAGACCAGGCAGAAACGCCCATGATGCCATCGGTAGAATCTACACAGCAGTAAACAAAACTGCAAGATATGTTTTGGATGCCGATATATCAAAATGTTTCGATAAGATTAAACATGATTACCTACTGTCCAAAGTAGATTGTCCCACCGTCATGAAACATCTAATTAAAAGGTGGCTAAAATGTGGTGTCATAGACAATGGCGTATTTGAGGATACCAAGACACGGAAATAATGAGACATCAATTGGTCAAACCCGAAGCATCACCTTATGACGGAAATTGGACATACTGGAGCAGTAGACGTGGCAACTACCCAGAAACACCCAACAGAGTTGCAAAACTCCTAAAAAAACAAAAAGGTAGATGCACGTTATGTAGACAACACTTTACACCTGATGACTTGATAGAAATTGACCACATCATCCCGAAATCGAAAGGCGGTAAGGATGAATATAAAAACTATCAAGCTCTACACCGTCACTGTCATGATGTTAAAAGCAGAAATGATGGCTCTTATGATTGGTCAGATAATGGCTATGAATGGAAAGATGGTGTATTAACGGTACCAATGACAATGGACTAATTGCCGAAAGCCGTATGACGAGAAATTGTCATGTACGGTTTGGAATGGGAGTCGGGATAGGTGACTATCCCTTCGACCCCTAATATTCCTCTCGACTCTGTGCAATTGCGCCGACAGGAACTTTCAGTACAGAGCGAGCCTCCTTGCGACATCAAGGTGAATCTTGATAATTCTTCTCATCAGTCCGATCTGATGGGAATTGATATTAATTCGGATGTTGTTACCGTCACTGAAACCTTACAGGGGTTAATTCAAGAGAGTGCATCTGAGGGGGGTGACTCAAGTGCAAATATCGATAGTTATATAACCACAGGGGCAAGTAGTTTTGATGATCCCATTACTAATAACAACACAAAACAATCATTAATTTTTAGCGATCGCGAAAAAGGAACGTTAGACGATAACGATCTCATTTATCAAGGAGGTTATAGGGATGAATATCGGTTAACTGGTTTTAGTAATAATGAAACCATTATCCTAGATTTAAAAGCGTTTGACTTTGGTAGTTCCTTGCAATTAATTAATGGTGAAACAGGGGAAACCATTAAGCAGTCTGATGTCGAACAAAAGGATGGATCGATTAATAATCAATTGATGTTTACCCCTGACACCGATATAGAATATGTCGTTCGAGTCACCTCTATTGAAGAGGCAACCACCGGAACCTATAGTTTAGGGACAACTTCAGGGGAACTGACCGAAAAATTGATTTTTAGTGATACAGAGACAGGGATTTTAGACAGCAGTGATCAAACGTTTCAAGGTCGTTATCGAGATGAATATATTTTAAGAGGACTTGAGGATCAACAAACCGTTATTCTTGAATTAGAAAATGTAGGATTTGGTAGTTCCCTGCAATTAGTTAACCGTGAAACTGGAGAATTAATCGATCACTATGAGGTAACAGAAACCGAGGGAACGTCTTATAGTCGACTGCAGTTTACCAGTAGCAATGAGATCGAATATTTAGTAAGAGTCACCTCTACTGGAGACAGCGAAAGCATCACAGGCAACTATACCCTAGGAACCACTTTAGGAGAACTGACCCTAGGAATTAGTGATCAAACCATTAAAGGAACTTTAAGTGACAGTGATGAAATGATTGACTTGTGGCGTGGCCGATATACAGACCGATACGAAATCACAAATGTCTCCCCTGAACAGACAATTAACATTGACTTTAATTCCTCGGACTATAGTAACATCGTATTTTTGATCAATGCAGACACTGGAGGCTATATCTGGTCTAACATTAGTTCCTACGATAGAGAAAGCGGTATCTACACTTCTCAGATTACTTACACCGCTAGAGAAGATGTTAATTACGCTGTGGTGGTCAGTTCTTATATGTCACGACAGATGGGAGACTATAGTTTAACCATTGATACCAAGACATCAGTATCCGGTGGATTTGATATTAATGATGATGATGCCCATCCTATTCTCAAAACTCGTCTCATGGATAACTATCTACTCTCAGATGTACAGGTGGGAGAAGATGTCAAACTGAACTTCAATAGCAGTTCTTCTAATAATTTAGTTCAACTCTATGATCAAGACACAGGCGATGTGTTACAGACAACAACAGAAGCTAATCTACAATTTACTGTCGAAGAAGGAATTAATTACGGAGTCAGAGTCTTAGGAGAAGCTGGAGAAACCTATAGCTTAACCACTGATACTGGTTTGTTATTTGATAGTAATGTCATTGGACTCAATGAAACCATTACCAGTTCTCTGGTAACCAGCGATGCTAGACTCGACTATAAGGAATATTGGAGCTATCACCGATTTTACTCAGACGGTTATTACTTCTCTGCCGATAGTTTACAAGGACAAGATGAACTAACCATTAAAATTGATGCCGAGTTTGCTCCTGAAGTCCATATTGTCAATGCTCAAACCGGAGAATTTCTTGATTTTGATAGGACGCTTTATCGGACAAACCTAACCCACACATTCGATGTAGAGGATAATATTGATTACCTAATTCTCGTGACCTCTCGCCATAACGGACAGATAGGTGAGTATACTCTTTCTTTAACAACATAAACCCTGTTGCGGAGTTCCCTACCCCCTGCCCCTAACCCCCCCTGCCCCTAACCCCCCTGCCCCCCTTATAAAGGGGGGTGTGGGGGGTTAGGGGGGTGTGGGGGGAAGGTGTCAGATATGAGTTCATCAAAAATTTTTCCCTCTCTAGACAGATGATAAATAGATTTAAAGTAAAGAAAATAGGATGTGTCAACGTTAGTCAAGTTTCATAATAAGAGATTAACCTGAGTTCAAGATAAGAAAATCTTGTCTAAGTGCGGTAATAGGGAACGCTGGAACAGGGAAGGGAAAATAGTCAATTATCAATCAATTTTTCTTGGTATTATTGACCTTATCCTACCAACTAGAGAATCTATTTTTATGACTTGTTATTTTAGATCAGATAAAAATTGAATATGAGTAATAAAGCATATTCAGATTCTTCTTTTTCTCGCCGTTCGTTTCCTGAAAAACTGAGTTTTACTATTGCGATCGCCCTATTAGCAGTATTAATTAGTTTAATTTTCTATAGTTGGTTTACACAGTCCAATCAACCCCCGATTTTATCGGCTAGTTTTGGGCAAAAAATCCGTCAAGTTGAGCAACAATATTACGTTCCTTTTACAGTCACCAATAAAGGAGAACAAGCTGTCAAATCAGTTCGTATTATTGGCAAGCTAACCATTGGCAAAACCATTGAACAGAAAGGGGAACAAGAAATTAATTTTTTGTCAAGAGATGAAAGCATTTCAGGGGTATTTATTTTTACCCATGATCCCCAAGCAGGAGAATTAGACATTCGGGTAACCGGTTATAAACTTCCTTAGCATCATAAGCTATTAAGTTTCTAAATTACCAATTCAACCGCTAGGGTAACGCCAGAGAAAGCCTTTGAAGAGTTTTTATAAACTTAGAAAATAAGGGTTTTAAATGCACAATAGCTGAGGAAGAAAAAGAAAATTAAATTCTGTCAATTGTCTAGATATTTAACAACATACATCAGAAAACTATAGAAACTTTATTGACAAATAAGAGGAAACTCAAATGTGGGTAGAAAAACTAGCAAGAGCAGGTTATGCTGCCAAAGGAGTTGTGTACGCGACCATTGGTATTTTAGCCATACAAGTGGCCATTAGTGCAGGGGGAAAAACAACCGGTAGTTCCGGGGCCTTGCAAAGTATCGCGTCTCAACCGTTTGGTCAGTTTTTATTGATTTTAGTGGCCATTGGCCTATTTTGTTATAGTTTATGGCGTTTAATTGAAGCGATTTTTGATCCTGAACATCGTAGAACCGATTCTAAAAACATCGCCAAACGGATTGGTTATTTATTCAGTGGGATAATTTACGGCGCGTTAGGGGTTCAAGCTGTGATGATCGTCACTCAGGCTGCATCTAGCTCCCAAGGAAGTGGTAATTCTACCTCAGACTGGACAGCAAAACTGATGGCTCAACCTTTTGGTCGATGGTTAGTGGCACTGGTGGGAGCAATAACGATCGGGGTTGGTTTATATCGTTTGTATTATGCCTACAAGGTTAAATTTCGTCGTAAACTCAATTTAAGAGAGCTAGATGTCAAGACAGAAAAATGGGTAATTCGTATCAGTCGATTTGGCATTGCAGCGCGAGGAGTCATTTTTGTGATTATCGGATTTTTCTTTTTGCAAGCCTTTAGACAATACGATCCCAGTGAAGCTAAGGGACTTGATGGGGTCCTTCAAACCTTAGCCCAACAACCCTATGGAAAAATTCTCTTAGGGATCGTTGCTTTGGGATTAATTGCTTACAGTATTTATCTATTTGTCCAATCGAGATATCGACAAATTCCGGTTAGTAATGTACCTGATAGTTTACCGCGAGAGTTAGCGAATCATCGGTATAAATAATAATGATTGAACCCTATTCCTAAGGGCAGATACTCTGTATTTCTTAAGTCAGAGAAAAACTCAAAAAGATTGTCTGCGCAGACAATTTTGATTCACTCCGTAAGAAGATGAAATGAGAGGCATTTATTTGCTCAAATAGGGTTAATCACTCATAAAATTTAGCTCTACAATTACTACTTATGTCATCTCCATCTACAAAACCGATTTCTTACTGGATCGATTCAACGCCACAAACAGATTATTCAGAATTTGTTGAAAATACTTCAGTCGATGTTGCTATTGTTGGGGCTGGAATCGTCGGCTTAACCGCAGCCCATCGGCTGAAAAAAGCGGGTAAAACCGTCGCTGTTATTGAGTCTAAAAAAGTGGCTACGGGGGTAAGTGGTCATACAACGGCTAAAATTACCGCCTTGCATCAACTGATTTATCAAGATTTAATCTCTCAATTAGGACAAGAAAAGGCAAACCTGTATGGTGAGTCTAATCAAGCAGCGATCGAATATATTGCTAACTTAGTCGAAACTGAGCAAATTGATTGTGATTTTAGTCGCCAAAACGCTTACACCTTTGCTGAGTCGGTTAAACAACTCGACAAAGTAGAAGCAGAAGTAGAAGCAGCCCAATCTTTAGGTTTACCGGCTTCTTTTGTCAAAAAAACATCGCTTCCTTTTCCCATTTCCGGTGCCATTCAATTTGAAAACCAAGCTCAATTTCACGTTCGTAAATATTTACTCCATTTAGCAAACAGCATTCCAGGAAACGGGAGTTATCTCTTTGAAGATACCAGAGTTGAAGATGTTAAAGAAGAAAAAACCGCTTGTCGAGTCATAACCCGCCGAGGGCAAATTACAGCCAAAGACGTGATCGTGGCCACTAATATTCCCATTCTCGATCAAGGACTCTTTTTTGCTAAAGCTTACCCGAAACGCTCCTATTTAATCGGTGCGCCCATTGACCCAGAAAAGGCGCCTCAAGGAATGTTTATCGGAACTGGACAAAATTATCGTTCTATTCGTACCACCCCTTATAACGGTCGTTTACTCCTATTAGTAGGGGGTGAAGGCCACAAAACCGGAGAAGTCACCGAAACCGATAAACGATTTTTACCCCTTGAAGAGTATGCTCGCGCTCGGTTTGAAGTAAATTCAATCGATTATCGCTGGTCCTCTCAAGATATGGTTTCTTTTGATAAACTGCCTTATATCGGTAAATTAACCCCTCTACATAGTCATATTTATGTGGCCACGGGCTTAAGTTTATGGGGCATGACCAAAGGGACGTTATCAGGAATGTTGCTCTGCGATATGATTTTAGAGCAAGAAAATCCTTGGCTCAATTTATATGACTCAACCCGTGCCACTCCCTTTGTTTCTAAGACTTCTATTAAAGAGAATGCAGACGTGGCCATTCATTGGATTGGCGATCGCTTTAAAGGTCGACAAGACTCTGTCTCTGAACTGAATCCAGGAGAGGGTAAAGTGGTAGACTTAGAAGGGGATCAAGTAGCCGTCTATCGAGATGAGAAAAATAAGCTTCATGCTGTTTCTGCCGTCTGTTCTCACTTAGGTTGTGTGGTTAATTGGAACGAAGCGGAAAAGAGTTGGGACTGTCCTTGTCATGGGGCGCGTTTTGATTGTGAAGGCCAAGTGCTTCATGGTCCTGCGACGAAAGATTTATCTAATCTTCAGGTGTCAGAAGACCAAGAAGGTAAAGTTGTTTCTGTGTAGGTGATAGCTATTATCAACAATACTTGGAAAAAAGAACTCGATGAGATAATTCGTGGAGCATCAGGGGGATTTTTATTCGGTATTCCCCTGGTTTACACGATGGAAGTATGGCGCATTGGCTCTCAAACTGATTCATCCTTGATGCTCTTGATTTTGTTGATCACTTATTTAGTGATTTTCAGTTTAAATTCGATTGAGGGCTTTCGTCGCAAAAAACGAAAAGGATGGACTGATGCGCTTTTAGAAAGCAGTGAAGCTTTAGCCATCGGCTGTTGTTGTGCAAGTGTCACCCTTTTACTATTACAAAAGATAACCCCGATCACTCCTTTAGAAGAGGTGTTAGGTAAGATCATCTTTGAAATGGTTCCTTTTGCTATTGGTACAGCCTTGTCTCGGGTTTTATTGGATGGAGAGCCGAAAAAACCTGTTTCCCAAGAGGATAAATCTCGAAAAAAACGAGATAATCAGCAACAAGTTCAGGTTAATGAAACTTTAGCCGATATTAGTGCTAGTTTTCTGGGTGCGATGATCGTTGCCTTTAGTATTGCCCCCACTGATGAAGTTCGCGTTTTGGCTGTATCAGCTTCTCCTCCTTGGCTCATTGTTATTATCATGTCTTCTTTGTTAATTTCTTATATGATCGTTTTTGCAGCCGGTTTTACTGATCAAGCTAAGCGCAGAAAACAACGAGGTTTGTTTCAAACCCCGGAAGCGGAAACGGTTATTTCTTATTTAATTGCTTTATTTATGTCAGGGTTAATGCTTTTGTTTTTTCAGCAATTAAATTTTAATATGCCCTGGTTTTTATGGTTACAATATACCATTATTTTAGGGCTTCCTGCTGCTATTGGTGGCGCAGCCGGCCGTATTGCTATTTAATTCATATCTTGTACCTTCGATAATTTCCCACGCCCCCTACCCCCCTGCCCCCTACCCCCCCTGCCCCCTACCCCCCCTGCCCCCCTTATAAAGGGGGGTGTGGGGGGTGTGGGGGGTGTGGGGGGTGTGGGGGATAGCAATAGGCAATAGTAAAAAATTTCTTTCTAAAGAAAGATGGATAAGGTTGTGAAAGTTAGTTTTAATAAAAAATGGAATAGATAAGTCTTTGAATATATCAATTAATATTGAAGACTGAAAGAGAGCAAAGAGCAAAAATAAATTATCATCTGTAGAATTTTTTAGAGCCTAATTATGGAATCATTATTTAATCTGGATTTACAACCTTTATTAGATCACAAAAGTGATCTTTGTCTATCAATTTATTTACCTACGTATAAAAAAGGAGCCGAAACACAACAAAACTTTATTCGTTTCAAAAATTTAATTCAGCAAGTTCAAGAAAATCTCAGCCATCGCGGTTTAAAAGAGGCAGATATTGACGCTTTTCTCAAACCAGCTTACGAATTACTCGATGATCGAGAAAGTTATTTTTGGGAACACCAAGATTTAGGCCTAGGGGTATTTTGTAGTTCTAATTTTTGGCAAACCTATCGTCTACCTACCTCTTTTGAAGAAATGGTAATCGTTTCTGATCATTTTTACATTAAGCCATTAATGCGGTTTATGAATCTGAATCAACCTTTTTATTTATTAGCCTTAAGTCAAAACGAAGTGCGATTATTTAAAGGTAATCGCCATGATATTAAAGCAATGGAATTAGACGATATACCTCGCAGTTTGGCCGAAGCACTGCGTTATGATGATCCTGAAAAACAACTACAGTTTCATAGTAGTTCTCGCGGCGGAAATTCTCAGCCACTTTATCATGGTCATGGGGTAGGAACAACGGATAATAAGAAGGATATTGAACGTTATTTTCAAGCGATTGATAATGGTTTAATGTCTTTATTACCAGTGGATAAACATACTCCTTTAATGTTAGCAGGGGTAGATTATCTGATTTCTATGTTTCAAGATATCAGTTCTTATCCTAATCTCATTAAAGATGCAATTATCGGTAATCCAGAGACTTTGTTACCTCAACAATTACACGAACAAGCATTACCAATTTTACACAAAGCGTTAGACCAAAAACAACAAGAAAGTATCGAAGAGTATCAAAATAAACAAGGAACCGGGGAAGCCAGCGATCGCTTATCAAAGATTCTAACGGCTGCTTATAATGGTCAAATTGATACGTTAATGTTGGCAGAAAATGAAGAAAAATGGGGAGATTTTGATCCTAATAATTATGAATTAGATATTCATTCTGAAAGAAGTCTTCAGAGTAATGACTTGTTAGAATTAGCCGCTTTTCATACGGTTAAACAAGGGGGAGAAGTGTACTTAATGGATAAAAATACTTTACCTAATAACTCTTCAGCAGCAGCGATTTTTCGTTATCCTGTTGTTAATTATGGAATCAATGGTTAAAGATTGCTTCGGGGGATTTTCATTACGAAACCTTGTAGGGTGGGCATTGCCCACCTTACAGTAATATATTCTGTTACCATATATAAGGTATGGATCAGAGGTGAAGCTAAATGTTTACAAAATTCCCCACTTGGTTATTAGGTTTATTGTTAATTTTAACCGCAACTTTTACCACTCAATATTTTAATTTTGCCATGATGGGATTAACGGTTTTTGTCTTAGCTTATTTAACGAAAGGAATGCGAAAGAATAACAATAAGTTTCAATAACTAAGGATTTACAAGATACGAAAAGAATCAAAGAAACTCATAATTATTTCGGATATAGCATCGGTTTGACTGGGGTTAGCTACTGCTAAAACATAAATTCTATCATTAATTAAATAAACTCGAAAACTAATTAACTCATCTTCATTTTTCATGGTTAATTGTTTGCCAATATCAGTTTCAAAGGTAATATTTTTATCCGTGATTAAAATAAAGTTTGTTTTTTTAACAATTCCCTGTTTAACTTGCTCTAATAATTGCTCTTTATTGGCGATTTGATTAGGATTTAACTTATCAGAATAAGCAGCCACAAAGCGATAATTTTGGGGATGACTGGCTAAAACTTGAAAAGATAAATTACTATTTTCTAACTCGATAGAAACTTCTTCAGAACTTTGTATTCCTTGGGGTATCCAAACCGAAAAATTCCCCTCTTGAAAGATAAATTTTTGCCAGCGAAGTTCCCTTGTATCAATGGTTAGCAGTTGGGAAGGATGTTCGATATTATTAGATTCAGATTGTTGTTGCAACCGTTGGATCTCTTGATCCATTAACCTTTGTCCATCCCTAAAAAAAGTTGGGCGATCTAGTCTTCCTTGGGCTAATATTTGTCCAATAGGATAATAGCAACAACTAAAAACAATGATAGATACAATAATCTTTTTCATTGCATTAACTCACATTCAATTAAACGCATAAAGCAAAAAGTTGCCATTTTAAACCCATAGGGAGACTTCCACCAAATCGCAGGAAACGCACCTTTTGGGGCAGATAGGCTAAAATCCCAGTTAGGATAGTTATTGCCTTCCCATTGTCCATTTTTACGCCATCCCACGCGATCGCCATACTTCTGTAGGATATTCACATTTTGAGCGCGTAGGGTGTCGATACTCCCTCCCACATCCAGATAAAGACGCAACTGGATACTAAACCCAAAGCGATCGCTACTATAATCTCGCCATAGTCTATCAATCACTTGCAAAATATTACAAGGCAGTTGTTTCATGTCGTTGGGGGTGAGATCCTCCCGACTCCGGTTAACCGCATCGAGGATCACTCGACTGGTTTCTTGATCCGCTTCTTTGAAGTTTCCAGCTTTCAAAAATTCTTGTAATTGGCTATATCTATCGATATCTGAAACTAATTTTAATTTTTCTTCTAAATATAAGACTTTATCTTTTAAAAACTGCACTTCACTTAAAATTGCAGATAGATCGGGCTGATTTTCTGGGGGGATAGATTCAGTCATAATCAATTCTCGGTAATAAATCAATGATATCTTAAGAAAGTTCAGACAAATCTCAGGAAATTTTCATTTCTTTCTGTTTTAATGATATTACATTCCTGAAAGGATAGTCTATTGTTTTTTTTGTATAATTAATTGAAAGTAGTTTACGGCAAAATATGGTAACATCTCATTCTTCAAACTCGGTTAGTTATGATATCGAAAAAACTGTTCTGGATCGTTATCAAGAAGGGGCAAAAGTTCAACAACCTAGTTTATGTTGTCCCACAGAATACGAGGGAAACTATTTAGAAATTTTACCCCAAGAAATCATCGAAAAAGATTACGGTTGCGGTGATCCGACTCGTTATATTGCTGAGGGAGAAACAGTTTTAGATTTAGGCTCAGGGACGGGTAAAAATTGTTATATTTTAGCCCAAAAAGTGGGTCAAACGGGTCAAGTGATCGGGGTAGATTTTAATGATGAGATGTTGAAAATCGCCCGCAAATATCAGCAAGAAATCGCTGACAAGATTGGAACTTATAACACTAAATTTGTCAAGGGTAAAATACAAGATTTAACCCTAGATTTAGATTTAGTTGAAAGTTGGTTACGGGATCATCCCATTCAATCAGTGGATGATTTAAGTCAGTTTGAAAGTGAATGCGATCGCCTACGTAAAGAGTCGCCTTTAGTGGCAGATGATAGCATTGATGTTGTTATTTCTAACTGCGTTTTAAACTTGGTGAAACCTAACGATAAACAACAGTTATTTGAAGAACTCTATCGGGTTTTAAAACGGGGTGGAAGGGCAGTTATTTCTGATATTGTCTGTGATGAAGATCCTACGGAAACCATTCTCAATGATCCTGATTTATGGAGTGGTTGTATTGCAGGAGCATTCCGAGAAGATGAATTTTTAAAGATGTTTGAAAAAGTAGGATTTTATGGGGTTGAAATCCTCAAACGAGAGGAAACACCTTGGCAAGTAATTGATGGGGTAGAATTTCGTTCCATGACAATTCGTGCTTATAAAGGAAAAGAAGGGCCTTGTTTAGAAAGAAAACAATCCATTATTTATAAAGGGCCTTGGAAACAAGTTCAAGACGATGACGGACACATTTTTTGTCGGGGAGAAAGGATGGCAGTTTGTGATAAAACTTATCAGATTTTAACCCGTGCTGAAAGTCCTTATCAACAAGATATTATTGGGGTTCCTCCTTATCAAGAAATCCCTCTAGAAGAAGCAACAGAATTTAGTTGCAAAAATAAGGCTATTCGTCATCCTAAAGAAACCAAAGGCAGTGATTATCATCTAACAGAAATAAACGAAGATATGGACTGTTGTACCCCTGGAGAATGTTGTTAAGTTTCAGTAATCAGTTAACAGTGATCAGTTATAGATTACTGTTAACAACTTATTGATATGGAGAAAAAAATGATTGCTTTAAATACGAATCAAGTTACACCCTTTCATCAAAAAATAAAAGAGCCTTTAAATAAACAAAAAATTACCGTATTACAAATCAATTTAGGTCGACGTTGTAACCTTGCTTGTAACCATTGTCATGTCGAAGCAAGTCCCAAACGGACAGAAGAATTATCACCGGAAATTTGTCAACAATTAATTGAATTAATTGACCGCTTTCCCCAGATTGAAACCGTCGATTTAACGGGAGGCGCACCGGAAATGAACTACGGGTTTAAACCCTTAGTTGAAGCAGCTAGAAACGCCAAAAAAGAAGTGATTGTACGATCAAATTTAACTATATTTTTTGAGCAGGGTTTTGAAGATTTACCCGAATATTTTGCTAAACATCAGTTAAGAGTCATTGCGTCTTTACCTTGTTATTTAGAGGATAATGTCGATAAACAAAGAGGTAAAGGGGTTTATAATGCTTCTATTCGTGCCATTCAAAAACTGAATCAATTAGGTTATGCAAATGATCCTAATTTAATCCTAGATTTAGTCTATAATCCTCCCATTCCTAGCAATGAAAACTTTTCTTTAACTCCTAATCAAGTTAACTTAGAAAAAGATTACAAATCCTTCCTTAAAGACAACTTTGATCTTCAATTCAATCAACTATTTACTATTACCAATTTACCCATTGGTAGAGTAAAAACATATTTGCAAAACAAAAAAATATATGATTCTTATCTGCAATTTTTAGAGTCTCATTATAACCCCCAAACCCTAGAGCATATTATGTGTCGTAATCAACTTTCTGTTGATTATTTAGGGAACATTTATGACTGTGATTTTAATCAAATGGAAGATATTTCAGCTACTTTACCCAATGGGCAAGCTTTAACCGTAGAAACCTTATTAAAACTTGGTAATTTAGAGGTTATTAATGACATTAAAACTGCCGATTATTGTTATGGTTGTACTGCTGGAAGTGGGTCAAGTTGTGGCGGAGCATTAATTGAATAGATTGAGTTATGAATTTTAGTAAAAAACCATGCTTAAAACAACAAAATCAAGACAGAGATTATTAAAGTTAGGAGGAATAGCTGTGTTAACGGTTGCTACAATAATTCTTATCAAACAGCTAGGTATTGTAGATGCTTTTAGTATCACTGAAACCCTACAAAATTTATTACAATGGATACAAGATTTAGGAACGATTGGTTATTTAATCTTTACTTTAGTGTATATCTTATCAGCCATTTTATTAATTCCTGCTTCCATTTTAACCTTGGGTGCCGGTGCTATTTTTAATGTGGTGAAAGGTTCTATTTTAGTGTCTATTGCTTCGATGTTAGGAGCTATTGTAGCCTTTTTAATCGGACGTTATTTAGCCAGAGGATGGGTGTCTAAACAAATAGAAAAATATCCAAAATTTCAAGTCGTTGATGAAGCAGTGGCACAAGAAGGATGGAAAATTGTAGGATTAACTCGCTTATCTCCTGTCCTCCCTTTTGTTATTTTAAACTACGCTTTTGGGATTACTCAAGTCTCCTTAAAAGATTATATAACCGCTTCTTGGTTTGGGATGTTACCGGGGACAATTATGTATGTTTATATTGGTTCTCTCATTGGTAATATTGCAACATTAGGGGCAGGAGGAAGGGAAAGAACCTCTTTAGAATGGGCATTATATATTGTTGGATTAATTGCTACTGTATTGGTTACTGTGTATGTTACTAAATTGTCTCAAAATGCTTTAAATAATCAAATTGAAAAAAGTTAAACTGTCCAAACAAAGGTTACTTTCATTATTCATTGGTAATTTTATTGTTCATCAGATTTCTTTTTGTATGTTAGTTGAACCTTTCCGAAAAATAAGCCAACTGATTACAGTTGTCCAGCACAACAAAATGAGTGCCACAAAGCGTTCATATAAACCATTAATATTATTAGGCATTTGAAAGAAAGGAGGGGCAACAATAAGCCAAATCACAGCAGTGGCCACCGTAAAATATTGCCACCTACGGTTAATTTTACGCAACCCAAAGGACAGTAAAAAACAAATTAGGGGAAACATTAAACCTAGCACATATACTGCATAGAGGTGGACTGAAAAACCAGAACTATCGGGAAGATGGGCATATTGATCATGTTCTGAAATGATAAGAATGTCGATACCCAACAAGAATAATAAGGTTGCACCGAGTTGCCAACGCCAGTCTCCTAAGTTCCAACGCCACAAAGCGATCGCACAAACCATTAAACTAATGGCATAAAGATTCAGTCCGACATCTTGAATCCAAGCATAGTCACCAATAGCTAAATTACTGATAGTTTGACTAATAGGATTATAACTGTCAAGTACAATAATTCCGACAAAATCAGTCAGCAAAACAATCACATTACCAGCAATTCCTACAATTCCACAAATTTGAAAAAATATTTGACTCGAACGACCCAAACTTGAACGGAAATTTTCTTTATCCATCTTAAATCTATAGTGATATCAGCCAACAAATATGGTCAGCCTAATGTGCGATAAACCTTGACTAACATTTATTATCTTTTAGTCTAAGTAAGCTAGAGAATTATCTAATCAGTCTAAAGGGGGATTTTAAATAAAAAAGCTGATTAATACCCCGCTTTTTGTTTTTATAACTATCTTCTTTAGTTATCTCCTTAACAATATAGCTTTCTTTAAATTTATCAGTCATTGGGTAGATGAATGGTCTTCAGTCGGTTTGATAAATTTATCACCATAGGTGAAAATTGCTGTAAATCGTAACAGGTTGCTGAGAACAACTGTCTAATTCTAAGACTTAAAAACGCTAAATTTTGTTACATATTGTCATAACCAGCAGAAACCCAGTCAGGACGCATTATTGAGCAAAATGACTTTTTTGCCCTAAAAACGATTTTAAGTAGTCTGAGATACCATAAAAGTAGGCTTAGAACGTTTTTTGTTGTTCAACCCCAAGGAAAAGATGGATATTGATTATTTAATCGTAGGTAGTGGAATATCTGCATTGGTGTTTGGTTCATTAATGGCCAAAGCAGGGAAACGGGTTCAAATATTAGAGGCCCACGAACATCCGGGAGGGTTTGGTCATAGTTTTACCATTGGCAATAAATATACTTTTAATGCACAACTGCACTATGTTTGGGACTGTGGTGAAGGAGAAACGGTTAACCGTGTTCTTCAACAACTTGATTTAGATCAAAAAGTGACGTTTAAACGGTATAATCCTGATGGATTTGATCACATGAGAATGCCAGGTTATGCTGTGGATATTCCTTCAGATTCTCAAGTTTTGATTGACAGACTATCGAAGTTATTTCCTGAAAAAAAAGATAATATTGCTAGTTTTATTACTGAAGTTAATACCGTTAGCAAAGGGTTAAAATATTTGACGCAACCTTTAATTTTTGAGCAAATTATCAAGAATTTTGGGGGCGTTTTCACTACTGTAAAATATGTTAGTAGTACCTTACAAGATGTTTTTGATAAGTTTAACTTACCGAAAGAAGCACAAACGTTATTAGCATTACAATGGCCTGATTTTTTATTACCACCGGAACAACTTTCTTTTTATGCGTGGGTTATTCTATTTACCGCTTATCAAAGAGGGGCCTATTATCCCGATAAACATTTTGAATTTGTCATTGATTCTTTGGTAGAAGTCATTAAAGAAAATAACGGAGAAATCTTATACGAACAAGAAGTTATTGACTTTATTGTAAATGATAAAACCGTTAAAGGGGTTAAGGCCATTGATCGAAATACCCATGAAACAAAAGAGTTTACAGGTAAGACAGTTATTTGTAATATTGATCCCAAAAAAGCCGCTAAAATGATCGGATTTGATAAATTTTCTTGGTCAGTTCAACAAAAATTAAAGTATGAATATTCCCCGTCTAATTATGTTGCTTATTGTGTGGTTAAAGATATTGATTTAAGAGAGTATGGTTTTGGAGAATGGAATACCTTTCACAGTGAACAAAAGGACTTAAATACTGCATTTAAGCAGATGTATGAAGAGAATGATTTTTCTCAATTGAGTTTTGCAATTACCACCCCCACCTTACTAACCAATGAAGAAAGAGACTGTCCTGAAAATTGCCAAATTGTTGAACTTTTAACCGTGGCTAATTATAACTATTTTAAAGAACTCAGAGAGAAAGATAAGAAGGAATATTATCGAAGAAAAGAAGAAATTTTAGATATTATGCTAGACATAATAGAAGAACAATATGTGCCTAATTTTCGAGAACATCTGGTGTTAAAAATGACAGGAAGTCCCACCACTAATGAGCGATTTTGTTGGTGTCCGATGGGTAATTCCTATGGTTCTAGTTTAACACCAAAACAGATGACAATTGGTCGACTGAGTTCTGAAAGTTCCCTCAAAAATTTCTATTTTTGTAATGCTTCTTCTGGATATCCTGGGTTTGCACCCACCTTTTGGACTGGGGCAAGTTTATATCAGAAATTATCAGGAGATTCCATCTTATCAAAAAGTTTAGACAAACAAAATAGTTAACAAAATTGTTAATGGTTGAGTTATAAAATAGGAGATTAATATCATGAAATTTGCGATTATTGGTGGTGGTGCAAGTGGAATGGTGACTGCTTATTTATTAGAAAAACGAGGACATTCGGTAACCGTTTTTGAGAAGAAACCCTATTTAGGGGGCAATATCATTACCTTAAATAAAAATGTTAAACCCAATCATTCTGATTGTAATTTAATTTTAGATTGTGGGGTGTTAGAATTTCCCACCGTGTTTCATAATTTTCTGAGTTTAATGCAAGAATTAGAGGTAGAATTAGAACCGATATACACAGGTTCGGGATTATTTTTAAGAGATGGCCGTTATTTTTTATCGGGAGGTATGATTAAAAAGAATTTTCAAGGGTGGAAAAGATGGTTAGAATATTTAAGATTAGATACATTATACGCCCGTTCGGCTGGACTTTGGGCTAAACTTAAGTTTAGTAACCGACAAGAATTTTATGATCATTCTATTGCTTATTATTTGGAAAATCAATGGATTCGTAATTGTTGGTTAAAATTACTATTAATGTATAGTTATTCTATGTCATTTCATTTAATTGATCAATTTCCAGCAGCGTTGGGAATACCTATTCTAAAAAATTATGTTTTTGTTGACTGGGTAAGGGTGAAAGGGGGTGTTTATTCTTATATTGAAAAAATTTTAGAAAGGTTAAAAGGGCAAACATTTGTTAATACAGAAATTGTTAAAATTTCTCGATTCGATAATTCAGTCAACCTTTATTTTAATGATGGAACTGATCAACAATTTGATCGGGTTGTCTTTGCTACTCCCCCGGATCAAGTCTTAAAATTATTATCAGATCCCACTGAAGAAGAAATAAAACGGTTCTCTCCTTGGAAGGAAAATAAAGCAACCAATATGATTCACCAAGATACCAGTATTTACGAACCTTATGGTATTCAAGAATTCTCGGAATTTGACTTTTTTCAAACGACAAAATCCTGGGGTTATAATGCTTATTTAAATCAAGTATGTGGGTTAAATTCTTCTGAAAAATATAGTCTTGCGTTTAATTTAGAAGAGTTAATTAATAAAGATAAAATCATTCATAGACAAGAACATGAAACTCCTTTTTATACCGTAGAAGCCCTAAAATATGTTCCAGAAATTATCAAAACCAATGGAATGAATAATACTTATTACGCAGGGGCTTATCTTTCAGATGGCTTACACGAAGGGGCTATTACCTCAGCGTTTCGAGTTGCTGAATTAATCGGCAAATAAACTATAATAACTGAGAAGATATAGAAAATCATGTAACATGAAACAATTATCCGATCTATCTTCAAAACAATTATCTGACTGGTTATCAGAAGCATCACAACAAACCCAAAAAGGGAAATTACCCAATTATATTCCTCTACTCCAAGACAGTAAACCGAGTGTATTAACGATTTGTATTATCACTAAAAATAATTATATTCTCAGCCAAGGTGATAGTCAGATAAAGTTTCCTTTAATGAGTATTATTAAACCTTTTTTATTGTTGTATCTACTCTCAGAGTTTGGAGAAGAATTAATCTTTCAAAAAGTAGGTTCTCAACCGTCTAATTATTCCTTTAACTCTTTAAAACAATTACAATTAGATCAAGGATTTCCTCGTAATCCTATGATTAATAGTGGTGCGTTAACCTTAGCCTCTTTACTTCCTGGAAATGATGGGGATAGGAAATGTCAAAACCTACAACAATGGTTAAACCAACACAGTCAATGTGATCTATTTTTAGATGAATTGATGTTACACTCGGTTCAATCTTTACCGAATCTTCGCAATAAAGCTATTATCGATGAATTAACTAAAACCGGACAAATTAATGACCCGGACATTACCCTGGATACTTATAATAAAATTTGCTGCCTTTCGGGAAACATTATTGAGTTAGCCCGTTTAGGTTTATTATTAGTTAATAGCCCGAATATATCGACGAAAAATGCTACAATTGTCCGAAATATTATGACCACTTGTGGACTGTATGAAGCCTCCGAAAACTTAGCCAAACATATTGGCTTTCCCAGTAAATCAGGGGTGAGTGGTGCTATCTTATCTATAGTGCCAGAACAAGGAGCGATCGCCTGTTATAGTCCCCCTTTAGATGCACAAGGAAACTCGGTGGCGAGTTTATATCTCATTGAAAAAATAGCTACCGCATTACATACTAGGGAAAAGTAGGCTATCACTATATTTCAACAATTAAGAATCTCCTAATCAAAAAATTAAGTCATCAAGAAGATAAGGAGATTGCTCAGGTAAATCTACATCATATTCTGCTTGTACAATTTCAACTGCATCTTGATAGATTTCTTCAAATTGCTTTTCTAGTTTAGGCTTCATACCAGGAGCATATTTACCTTTTAAATTTTTTTTGAAAGCCAAAACCTCGGCTTTCCATTTCCTGCAACATTCTTCTAAGGGAACATAGTCAATCTTTAAAAGATGTTCAATTTGTCTTCTTAATAAGCTAACCACTGCGCTATATTCACTACGTCCCAAAGCTTCAATTTCCTCAATAATATTGTCCCAATCTATTTCCCCTAAATGTTTGATTTCTTGATGGGTATTCACCAGCTTTCGTAAAGCTTTCCCTTGTTCTATTGTCCATTGATAATAATCTGTTTCGTAAGTCGTAGCCATTGCTATGTTACGCATAGCTTAACCTCTTCTCAAAAGAATGTTTAAAGTCCTAAAACAAGTCTAGCAATAGAAAAATAAATTAACACCCCAATCACATCCACTGCCGTGGTAATAAACGGGGCCGACATCAAAGCCGGATCGAGGCCAAAGGATCGGAAGACAAAGGGTAGGGCCGAACCCGCAACCGAGGCCAAAATAGCGATCGCCACCAAACTAATTCCCACAGAAATCGACACTAACCAGTTACCCTGGAGTCCATAGGCCCACACCGTCGCTAAGGCCCCTAAGGCCACCCCTAATAAGGCCCCGGCCATCAATTCCCTTAAGATCACCTGTCCGGCACCGAGATCCCTAATATCCTCCGTATTTAAGCCCCGAATCACCACCGTTGAAGACTGGGCCCCAACGTTACCCCCCGTCCCTGTTAACAGGGGAATAAACGCCGTCAGAATAGCCATTTGTTCGAGTAACCCCACTTGAGATTTAATAATGGTTCCAGTGACGGTATTGGTTAACAGTAAGATGAGTAACCACATCACCCGTTTACGGGCCACGGTAATTAAACTGGTTTGAAAGTAGTTATCCCCATCAGACTGCACCCCACCCAAAGCATAGATATCTTCGGTGGCTTCTTGTTGTAAGATATCGATGACATCATCGACGGTAACCACCCCCACTAATCTTTCTTCTTTGTCCACCACCGGAACCGCTAATAAGTCGTACCGTTGAATCACCCGCGCTACATCTTCTTGATCGTCATTGGTGTTAACAGAAACGATGTCTTTGGCCATGATTTCCCCTAGGGTGACGTCTGGGGAAGATAACACCAAATCTCGCAAAGAAACAATACCCACCAAATGACGAAAGGCATCAGTGACGTAGAGATAATAAACAATTTCTGAAGCGGTGGCTAAGGTTCTAATTCTTTCTAGGGTTTGGGCGGCGGTTAAACTTTGTTTGAGGGAAATATATTCTGGGGTCATGATGCGCCCGGCGGTGTATTCCTCGTACCCTAATAATAAGGCGGTGGTTTGTCGTTCTTCAGGGCTTAATTGTTCGAGTAAACGACGGACTACTTTAGCTGGTAATTCATCAAATAAACGGGCGCGATCGTCCGGGGACATTTCGTCTACAATATCCCTAACCTCTTGTTGTTTAAACTGTTCAATTAACGATTGTTGAACCGTTGAGTCTAAATGTTCGTAAACGGCGATCGCTTCTTCTTTGACCAATAAGCGAAAGGCGATCACTTGCATTGACTGGGGTAACCCTTCAATGGCCTCAGCAATATCAACTGGTTGCACCGGAACTAAAAGGGATTTCGCCCCTTGTAAATTTCCCTGTTCTAATAATAAGGCCAATTGGTTGCACACTAATTGACGCAACTCTTTACGGGTATTTGATTGTATTGCGGTTACGGGTTCTTTGGGGTTCACTTTCTAATTCGATCAAGAACCCATAGGGAAATTTGTTCTATGGGTGGATTTTGATGACAATCATAATTGATTTTATGTTACTTCATCAACTGATTGGTTTACAATTTGACGAGACGCAAGATGACACAATATAACATAAACACATTACTATCGTTATCAGTCCCTAACTTTAACTAGAAAAAGAAAATATGGTTTCTGAGCAAACTTGTACCCTAGCAGCCATTGATATTGGCACCAATTCCATTCACATGGTAATTGTGGAAATTGATAAAACCTTACCCGCTTTTACCATTATTTCACGGGAAAAAGATACGGTTCGTTTAGGGGAGAGAGATCCCAAAACAGGGAATTTAACTGAAGCTGCGATCGCCCGTTCTTTGGCTTCTCTGAGGCGATGTAAAGACTTAGCGGACAGTTTCAATGTCGAACAGATTATTGCGGCTGCCACCAGTGCCACCCGAGAGGCCCCCAATGGGTTAGACTTTATCTGGCAGGTTGAAGAACAAATCGGGATTACCATTAATTTGATTTCGGGGTATGAAGAGGCCCGTCGCATCTATTTGGGGGTGTTATCGGGGATGGATTTCCAAGAAAAACCCCACGTTATCATTGATATTGGTGGGGGGTCAACGGAAATTATCCTGGCAGATTCTGTCGAACCGCGATTTTTAAGCAGTACCAAAGTTGGGGCCGTTCGTCTGACCAATGAGTTTATCACCACGGACCCCATTGATGAGTCAGAATTAACCTATTTACGGGCCTATGTGCGAGGAATGTTAGAGCGGCCCATTGATGAGGTTAAACGGAAACTGAAACCAGGGGAAATCCCCCAAACCGTAGGGACATCAGGAACCATTGAAACGTTGGTTGGTATCCATGCTATCCAAACGTTAGGGGAACTCCCAAGCCCGTTACAAGGGTATCAAATGAGTCGGAAAGACCTCAAAGATATGGTCAAAAAATTCGTTTCTTTAACCTACGAAGAACGGGTCGATCTATCAGGAATGTCCGAAAAAAGAGCGGAGATTATTGTTGCTGGTGCAGTCATTCTTTTAGAAGCCATGACTATGTTAGACCTGGAAACAATTACCATTTGTGAAAGGGCTTTACGAGAAGGAATGATCGTTGATTGGATGTTAAGCCACGGATTAATTGAAGATCGACTGAGTTTTCAAACGGCAGTTCGTCAACGAAGTGTTTATAAAATTGCTCGTAAATATCAAGTTGATCTCGGTTATGGGGAAACCGTGGCTACTTTTGCAGTGAGTTTATTTGAGCAACTGGCTGGTGTTCTTCATGACTGGGAAAAAAGCGACCAAGAATTATTATGGTCAGCCGCTATTTTACATAATTGTGGGGTTTATATTAGTCATTCATCCCATCATAAACACTCTTATTATTTAATTCGTCACGCAGAATTATTAGGGTTTACTGAAATTGAAATCGAAACTATTGCTAATATTGCCCGTTATCACCGTAAAAGTACCCCGAAGAAGAAACATGACGCTTATAGTAAATTACCGGATAAATATCGTAAACGAATTAAACAATTGAGTGCGATGTTACGGATTGCTGTGGCTTTAGATCGTCGGCAAATTGGTGCTATTAAAGAAATTGATTGTAAATACGATGAAGAATATAAAAAGCTTCATTTACATCTAATTCCCTCTAATTCACAGGATGATTGTGCTTTAGAATTATGGAATTTAGACTATAAAAAAGTCGTCTTTGAAGACTTATTTGATGTCAAAATTGTCGCCACTGTAGAATCACAATTAGTCCCTAATTAATAGAGAGGTTATCAATGAATAATGAATAAAAATTATTATTGGACGCAATAGTAAATGACTGTTTAATTAAACAATAACCACTCATCCCTATGGAAACGATAGACTAATTCCCATTACTAACAATCATTAATATTGTCTAAATAAATTCCCACCAACCTGTAAGATTGTTTTAATACTTGCCGTTACATAAATATAGGAAGAACTCACACATGACAGTTGCTAGTGCAATCCCCGCATTTTGTCAAGGAATTCAACATTTTGGTGAAAACTTACCCAACTACGAACAATATACGACAGAAGCAGCCATAAAATCAGGGGATACAGCTATTTCCTCAGCTAATGACCCTAACGCGGTTTTTCAAACCCTCCTGGCAGCCGACGCATTACGCTACTTAACCCTACAAACTGCAGCCACCAAACAATCGGGCCATCCGGGAGGCTTTGCAAGTATCGCCGACACCATTGCAGCCTTAGTGATGTTAGGTCATAAGAACATTATTACTGAAGTCGGTCATCATGCTCCAGGTTTCTACAGCAATATGTTTTTAGACCGTTCCTTAGAAGATATGGGCATCACCACTGTGCAACAGATGGGTGAACGGTTTAGGGAAATGCACGGACTTTTAGGACATCTTTCTGGTCAAATACCCGGACTGCTCAACCCGGCCGGACCGTTGGGACAAGGACAACATTTTGCCATGGCCGGTGCGAAGTTACATCCTGGTACACTGTTTCCTGTCACCATTGGAGATGGTGGGTTAGGGGAACCCTATATTATGAGTAGCTTTGCCCACTTCAATACTTCTTTCCCCGATGTCACTAACTTTTTACCCATCTTGGTGTGGAATGGTTATTCCCAGGAACATCATAGTATGGTTTCCACTAAGACCAATGAAGAAATGATTGCTTATTGGCAAGGCAATGGCTTTGCTGAGGTGATTTTAATTAATGCCAAAGACTATGACGACAGCAACCAAGCAGGGGAATATGTCGATAGTACCCAGTTTTCTCTGGCTAAACGAATGGCCTTTACCCAAGCTATTTTAGAAGCAACGGATAAAGCAGCTAAGTCGGCTTTAAGTGGGACGTTAACCGTTCTCATCGTCAAACAACTCAAAGGGGCCGGGGTTCATAAACGGGGTGCCAAGTCTCATAATCTATATCCTGGGGATAGTTTAGAAAAAGACTATATTGTCAGTGCCTTGAAAGAACGAGCTTTGTCTCCTGAAGCTTGGCAAATGGTTCGGACTAACTTTGAACGGTCTGCTGGTGGTCCTGCATCCCATAACGTCGTCACAGAGAAGGTGTTACCCTTGCCAGAGTTGGGAGAGTTACCTTTAACCGAATACGAAGTCCATGGGGAGAAAAAAGTGGCTACCACTGCTATGGGTGAGTTAGTGGTTCATGTGGGACAAAAAGACCCTAACTTTCTCGTGGCCAATGCGGATGGCAATGCTGCCTCTGGCATTAATAATATCAATATTGGTTTAAAAATTGTTCATCCTACTGTTGATGACCTTTATTTTCAAGGGCCAGGGGGACAGGTGTATGAACCCTTAAGTGAAGATGCCTGCGCCGGGTTAGCTGCCGGTTTGGCTTTATTTGGGGCGAGAACCTTATGGTGTTCCTATGAGTCTTTTGCTATTAATGGGTTACCCATCTGGCAAACGGTGACCCAAGCTATGGCCGAGTTACGTCGTCCTACTCCTTCTACTATTACTTTATTCACAGCAGGGGCTTTAGAACAAGGGCGCAACGGTTGGACTCATCAACGCCCCGAAATTGAGAATTATTTCGCAGGTATGATGCGTAATGGTAACATTTTTCCTCTGTTTCCCTGTGATGCCAATAGTATTCAAGTGTGTTATGAATGGGCGGTACAAACTAAGAATAAAGGGATAACCATTACTGCTAGTAAATCACCCTTACCGGTACGCACAACCTTAGAGCAAACCCGTCAAGGTTTACAAGATGGGGGCATCATTTTACATGAGAGTGAAGGCAAGAAAAAAGTTGTTTTTGCTGTTATCGGTGACATGACTTTAATTCCTGTGTTTGATGCTGCTTTGCACTTAGAAAATGAAGGCATCGGGGTTAAAATTGTTTCGGTGGTTAGTCCCCGTCGCTTATATCGTCCCCATGACGTTGCTTGGGACACTTGCACTGAAAAAGATAGTCATTTTCTAGATGATGAAGGCTTTGAAAAACTGTTTGGTGGTGATGCTTTAATAGGGGTGACTGGTGGTACGTCTGCTATGTTAGAACCCGTTATGTTACGGAGTAATAGTCAGCGAGATACCTTTGCTTGGAAGCGTGGGGAAACGGCTTCAAGTGCCGGAGAAATTATGGAATTTAATGGTTTAACCGCAGACGCTTTAAGTAAGCGAGCCAACGAGTTATTAAGTTAAGTTTGTAGCTAGTATTGTAGGGTGGGCAATGCCCACCTTATATTGTAGGTATCGATCAAAAATATTAAAAGAAAAGCAAAAATAGCTCGTTATATATTAAGAGAAATAAATAATCACTCTATAGACAATCGAGAATTAGTGACAAATGCGAATGAAGCACAAATTAATTTGGAACATATATTACCTCAGCAACCTAGAGATCAATGGAAACAAGCATTTTTACAAAACTTATCTAATACAGAAAATATTGAACTTGAAACATACATTGATCGATTAGGAAATATGACATTATTAGATATCTCAATAAATAAAAAAATATTAGAGTATTCTGATTGGAATCCACAAAATATTGAAGACAGACAAACAAAAATGGCCAATATTGCCTCTAAAGTTTGGCGTATTGATATTTAACTCATATATCAGGGGATCATTTGCGATCGCCTTATACTCTCTCACCCCTCAGACATCTCTAGAGTCTGCTAAACTAAAAAAAACTCTAGTGCTAGGGTAATGCGATGAAAAGTAGTATAGAGTATGTGGGAACTGTAAAAGCTGCATCCCTTCTTAAAATATGTCCTCAACGAGTGCGCCAACTGTTAGCTGAGGGAAGAATCAAAGGAGCCTTTAAAATTCGCCACTTAACGGGAATCTCATTGATAAAAAATTACCCGACAAAATATATTTTATCGGGTAAGATGGAAAAGTATGCTTATTTATCTACCATTTCAACAGATTAAATTGTTCCATATCTGTTGTTTCACGGTTACGATAAATGGTCAAAACAATGGCTAAACCTACTGCCGCCTCTGCTGCTGCTACGGTAATGACAAACACGGTAAAAATTTGACCTTTAATGCCAACAGGATCAAGAAAATTAGAAAATCCCATTAAGTTAAGATTAACCGCATTTAGAAGTAATTCGATAGACATTAAAACTCTTACTGCATTGCGACTAATCACTAAACCATAAATTCCAATACAGAAAAGGGCTGCAGCCAGTAATAAGCAAAACTCTAATTGTATTTCCATAACACCTCAATTTTAGACAAAAACTAACAGTAATTTCTAGGTTCCTATACTTCTGATGATTTAGAAGCAGACAATTCTCGTGATTCTAATTCGCTCAAACGTTCAGGTAACTGTAACGAAGTTACAATACCATCTTCTGTGGGCAAAGTATCAGGAATAAAGTCACGACGGGCTAAAACGATCGCTCCTACCATAGCCATTAATAAGAGAACAGAAGCTAACTCAAAGGGTAAAAGAAAATCACTAAAGAAATGTTTCCCAATTTCGACAACTGTATTTTCAATTAATCCAGGAGCATTACTTTCTAAAGTCCAAGGGGTAATTAAAACCATCGTTGCCAATAAAGCAAAGAGTCCCCCACAAACTAACGCTGTTGCACCTCTTTTAACCCAGCGTCCGGGTAAGTTTGCATAATCTTGTTTTTTATTGACCAACATAATAGCAAACAAGATTAAAACGTTGACTGCACCTACATAAATTAACACCTGGGCAGCCGCCACAAAATCAGCATTCAATAAAACATAAATCCCTGAAATACTGATAAAGACACCACCCAATAAGAAGGCAGAATAAACAATATTTTCCAATAACACCACACCCAAAGCCGCAATAATCACTAAGGCTGCTAAGATGGCAAACGAAATAACTTGAACTCCCTCAGCTAAATTCACGTTGATTGATACTCCTTTTCTTACTTAATCGTTGAGAGTAGAATAGTTGATGGAAAATTAATCTTTTCTCACCAACTATCCTTAGTTTAGGAAGACGCTTCTGCTTCTTCGATGATTTCTTCAGGGCGTTTACCCGCTCGCTGAGAGCCTTCCGGTAAATCATGGGGACTGATCACCCCTTTAGGTAAATAACCTAACTCTCGTAAAGGCGTTACCATTGGGTCTTGAGTGACTTTATAAGGTAACCGTCCCAAGGCCACGTTATCGTAATTGAGTTCATGGCGATCGTAGGCCGCGAGTTCATATTCTTCGGTCATGGATAAACAATTAGTGGGACAATATTCCACACAATTACCGCAGAAGATACAAACCCCGAAATCAATACTATAGTGTTTGAGTTCTTTCTTTTTCGCGTCCTTATTAAATTCCCAATCCACCACAGGCAGATTAATGGGACAAACACGGACACACACTTCACAAGCAATACACTTGTCAAATTCAAAGTGAATTCTACCCCGATATCGTTCTGAGGGAATCAACTTTTCGTAAGGATATTGGACTGTGACGGGACGACGACGCATATGATCGAAGGTTACGGATAACCCTTGACCGATATATTTGGCCGCTTCTACTGTACCTTTGGCGTAATCGCCCACTTGTTTGAGAATGCTAAACATGATTGGTCTTCCCTATTGTGTTAACAAACAATATTAACCGCCGAATGCCATGGGAAAGGCTAATTTCAAGGCAGCCGTTAATAAGAGATTCACCAGAGAGACAGGTAAGAGGAATTTCCAGCCCAAGTCTAATAATTGGTCAATGCGGACACGGGGAACGGTCCACCGCATGAGAATCGCAATAAACACCAAGAAATAGGCTTTCAATACAGTCATGGTAATGCCTAAAGAGGCAGTAATGACCTGTAACCAAGAACTGTCTTCACTCACCCCTAACCATCCGGCTAACTTATCTAAGGGAACAGGAAACTCCCACCCCCCTAAGTATAGGATGGCAAAAACCAGAGCAGATAACACTAAGTTGACGTAAGACCCGAGATAAAAAAGGGCAAATTTCATGCCAGCGTATTCGGTTTGATAGCCGGCGACGATTTCCTCTTCTGCTTCAGGTAAGTCAAAGGGTAGGCGTTCACATTCAGCTAAAGCAGCGATCCAAAAGATGAAAAAGCCCACCGGTTGTCGCCAAATATTCCAGCCTAAAATACCGTATCCTGATTGTTGTTCAACGATGTCGATGGTACTGAGGCTATTGGACATCATGACAATGGCTAAAACCGATAAAGCCAAAGGAATTTCATAACTGATTGATTGTGCAGCAGCCCGTAAACCCCCTAAAAGGGAATACTTATTATTAGAAGCGTATCCCGCCATTAATAAGCCAATGGGAGCAATACTCGATAAAGCGATCCAGAAAAAGATCCCCACATTAAGGTCAGTAATCACGAGATTTTGACCAAAGGGGACAATTAAATAGGACACGAAGACGGGTAACACCACTAAAACAGGTCCGAGGGTAAATAACCAGGGATCGGCTTTAGCAGGGATAATATCTTCTTTAAAGACTAATTTAATGCCGTCTGCTACGGGTTGCAGTACCCCCAATGGGCCAGCATATTCGGGGCCAATCCGTTGCTGGGCTGCAGCGGAGATTTTTCTTTCTAGCCAAACGACGACCAAAACTCCCACCGTTGCGCCAATAATCATTAAAAAGGAGGGGAAAGGAATCCATAGGGCTTTGGCCGCCCCACTAGGTATTCCTATCTGGTTCAGAGATTCGATAAAACTTGCTTGTAGGTCGATTCCTGAGTTCATTGTAGTTAAGACAGGTTATAAGTTCTTATCCTTATGTTCATTGCTTAGTATATCGCTGTCTGTAGGGTAGGTTAGTCAGTTTTAGGTTAATTCCTGAAATTCTATCTTGAGTATTACCCTAGTGCTAGGGTTTTTTGATTTAACTATTGCGCAACAGTAACAGTGACTCAGATGGAAGAACTCAGTTTCGTGCTGAACATTTGTTCTAAATGATTTCTGTCCATTTTTGGGCTTCTATGAAACGACTTAAATGTTTAACGTTCGTGGTTGCAATTACTACTCTTTGGCCAGGATATTCTTGTTGAAGTAATTGACAAGTTGCTCCAATAATTATATCGACATCAATATTATCAATTTCAGCCGTTGGTATTCCTAAACGACGAGTTTCTGCCCATAATTCTGCAGCGTATCTAAGAATAATAGGATTAACAAGAAGAAAATTAATTAAGTTGTGTAATTCATCCAAGTTATTTAATCCTTGTTTTTGTATTTTTGACTCACCTCCTAGTAATAGTCCTCGTCTAACTTCATAGTCACAAATGTCTGAACTAACCAGATTAAATCCTCTTGATAGACAAGAATAAAGCCATTCTTGACTTTTAATAACTTCTTTTCTTTTGTTAGGAGAAGATAGTATTCCTAAAACTCCTGTGTCAATAAAAATAATCATTCTTCACTGTATAATTTATGTCCTTCTGGTCGGAAACTATCGATAGTTTTTTTGAATTCTTCCCAATATTCTGCCCTAGCTTTTGCTTCTTCTTCGCTGATTTCTTCTGCTTTGTTCTCTTCTATCCATTTTCTTAGTTTTTCCATCAACGGTTTATTTTTTTCCAGTTGTTCTTCTGGAGTTCGACCATAATGTTTCATGTAAGGTTCAAAAAAATTTTGATGTTCTTTCGTTTCTTGAGTCATATTTTTTTCTCCTCATTAGTTTAGATTCAGTTACTCTTATTCTATACCAATTAATAAGTCAAGGGCTTGTTTGACTTCAGTAGTTGAAACAATTTCCATAATGACACTTTTTATTTTGATTATAAACAATTGCTATAAGTAGGTACAGCATAATTAAACAAACAATACTTGTAAGGTGGGCGATGCCCACCCTACGTTCATTTATAACCTCGCCAAAGCCAAGCTAGAAAGCAATTATAGCCGATTCCTTGACAAAATGAGAGGGGGGGTAGAATTACCGTGCTTATTTTATCTTAAAAGGCAATTTTCCAATAAAAATCAAAATTGTGAGGATTAATTAACCATGTATGCACTTCGTTCCCTATCATCTGCCGTAATGGGAATCATCCCAGCATTTGCACTATTACTAAGCTTTCCTACCCAAGCTAATGCTACTAATCTTATTTTTAGTGGTTCATTTTCATCTTCAGGAATTCCTAGTGAGTTTGACACCACTCCCGATCCCTTTTCAGGAACCTGGGAATTTGAATTTGATGACAGTCAGATAACCGGCGGATTTCAATTTTTTCAGGTTCCCCTGACTCAGTTAACTTTAACCCCAGATGTCATTGGCTCTACCACTTTCGATTTAAGCAATACAATTGGTGTATTGCTTTATAATGGTGAATTAATTGATCTGCAGATTGAAGGATTCCCATTTGGGGGGCACTCAGGAAATAATGATGATTTTAATGTTAATTATGATCCTGCAACTGGTCTTTTAGACACTTTTTCTGGGATCACAATCTCAAATGCTGGCGATAACACTATTTTGATTGTTGAACCAGATAATGTCTCTGGATCATTCACTGTTAGTGAAGCACCAACTGCTCAAGTTCCAGAACCAACATCTGTTTTAGGGTTATTAGCGGTTGGTTCCATCACTGCTTTAACTCGCAAACGCAAAGGATAAATTCAACAAGAATAATTAATTTAATATTGGGTGTGAGGGAGGTTAAACCCCCTCTTTTTTTTGGGTTAAATTCTAGTTGATCTTTTACAATAGAGTTAAATATAAATTAATAACAATGACTTCAATTATTTATAAATGGTCGATAGATGAATGGCACGAACTGGTTAACTCTGGAATCTTAGAAGGAAAACCGGTTGAACTTTTGGAAGGAGATATTATTGAAATGAGTCCAGAGGGGATAGAACATAGCTATACAAATCAATCTGTAAGTGATTATCTAAGAGATTTGCTTAAAGGAAAAGCACAAATAAGAGAATCTCACCCCATAACTTTAGATAATTCTGAACCAGAACCAGATATCGCTATTGTTCGACTCCCTGAAACTATTTATCGTCATCATCATCCTTATCCTCAAGATATCTACTGGTTAATTGAAGTCTCGAATAAGACACTGAAAAAAGATTTAGAACAGAAAATTATTACCTATGCACGTAATAAAATTCCTGAATATTGGGTAATCGACTTGAAAAACAAAAAGCTAATTGTTCATACTCAACCCCAAAATAATAACTACTCAGAAATTACTGAATATTTATCAGGAAAAATTACATCACAAGCATTTCCTTATATCGAGATTAACTTAGGAAAATTGTTACTTTACTAATTTTGAGCATCTTTAGCATTAAATACTAATTTCTTCAATTTCATCGATCATTGAAAATAAATCACTATTCTCTTCTACTTCATCAATATCGGATTTTTCAGAGAAAAATGATTGATAATAAGGACAGTTACTTTCACAATTTTCACGATGAGGAAAATCAATATTATTTTGATTATAATCTAATAAGTAGTTATCTAGATTACTTAATAAACTTTCTAATTCTAGAGTTGTTTTGTTATGTAAATTTTGATTATATTCAAACTTTAAAAATTGAGGTTCATGTGGAATTTTGACAAACCAATAAGTCATAGAAATTTGTTCAGGTAAATAATCAGAAGTTTCTGCTAATAAATATAAATATAATTTCGTTTGCCAATTATTCTCTAATTTTTTCTTATTTTGAGGTTGTAAATATGTTTTCCAGTCTAAAATCTCTGCTTGATTTTCGTTAATAATGAGTAAATCATAAATAGCAGTTAATAAATAATTACCTTTTTCTAAAGAGCGAGAATGTTCTGCTTCTTTCCAAGAGTCCAAGTTAAGATTATGTTGTTCATTAACTGCCTTCAATAAAGCCTCGACTATTTTTTTTAAGTCTTGATTAACGTCTAAAATTGAATCTAGAGGCAAGTCTAAAAAATATTGCTGCATTAATTGATGAAATTGATTACCCCAAAGCAAATTGTCTTGAATTTCTGGACTAACAGGTGAACCTAACTGTTCTAAATAAAGGCGTTGAAATTGAGGAGGACATAGTTCTAAAAGATTTAATTGTACTTGAGAGAGACGAATTAAAGATTGATTATGAGAATCATCAATATTATTCATAAGAAAAAAATAGGGATCAACGAGCGTTGACCCCTATAAGATATCAAATTTTGTAGTAACTATTCACTGTTTAATTAAGGAATTAACTGAACAGGGAAACCTTGATCCCGTAGAACATCAGCCGTTCCTCGTCCGGGTTGATAATTGTAACCCCATTGACCGTTATCGTGGAGAATTTGAGGAGTTAATAAGACAATAACCTCAGTTCGTTGAGAACTATCCGTTTGACTTCTAAATAAAGCCCCAAGCAAAGGAATATCCCCCAATAAAGGAACCTTACTGGTAGTAGATTGATCCGTTTCACTAATAATCCCCGATAAGATTAAAGTTTGGCCATCCCTGAGGCGAATTAAACCAGAACTCAATTCTCGACGGTTCAAGAGGAAGAGATTATTCGTACCACCATCAGCCCCAGCATCAAAGGATTGAACATCTCCAACTGCAGCAATGGTAGGACTAACAGTGAGATTAATATAACCATTATCATCAATTTTATCGACGTTAATGGCTAAGGTTAAACCCGCATCTTGTAAAACCGGGGTTGTAGTCCGCACACCACTGAGAGGGTCAACCTGAGTTGTGATATTTTCAATCACCTTTTGAGTCAGTTTAACCGTGGCTTCTTGTCCTTCTTGAACCACGAGAGTCGGGTCAGTAAGCACTTTAGCGTTACCGCTTTGGATATTAGTTTCAATTTGGGCTAAGAAGCGTCTGGGAAATTGGAAGAAACTAGGAAGGCCCGCTTCTGCTGTGGCGATGCTTCCGGGGGTAACGGTGGTGGTCACAATTCCCGTTTCAGGATCGAAGGTTCTCTCAAAGGTATCCGGTTCTCCTGGGGTAATATCAGTAATCCCTGCAAGGGTAGGGTCTATCGAAACACCGGCCACCCGTCCAAAAAATTGTGCATCTCTAGGTATACGAATTAAGTTTCCTGCATCATCGAGCAGCAGAGTTCCGCCTCCTTGTCCTGGAGCAATGATAGAGCGATTAAAATCAATAAAGGTATTACCGTCGAGCAAGGGGTTATCAATGACGGGGGGATTAATCACTCGACTCGGCGCATTGTTAATATCATCACCACTCACAGGACTAAAGCCCCCAAACCGTAATATCGCAGCCCCATCGTCTTGAACAATAAAAGCATCGTCAGAACCAAAGGAGAAGTTACTGCTAAAGGATTGATCATTGGTGAGAGTGACATCTACCACCTTGACGTTAACCGCAACTTGACGACGACGGGCATCCATTTGGGTCAATAGGGAGGTCGCCACTTGAACATCACGGGGTTCTCCCACCAAGGTGACCGTATTGAGACGGTCGTCAGAAGAGACGGTTAAGCCCTTGAGTAACATTGGACCGGCTGATCCCTCACCGGCTTGGGAGGTCAAAGATTCGAGGGTACTGGGGAGTTCTCTGCGTCCGACCACCCGTTGGGTTAAAGGGTCGATAATGTCTTCGGTTTGGGTCACTAACCGTTGAAACTCTGCCCCTTGGGAGGCTAAAAATACCCCTGCGTTAGCGGATTTTACCTGGTTAAGCCGTAAAGTACGACTGACTAAGTTACGGGCTGCTTGGGGTAAGCGAGACCCCACAAATACGGTGCGGCCTCGGCGGTTGGCCTGTAATCCCGAAATCATCAACACCGAGTTAAAGACATCTTCGACGGGTTCATTTTCTAAATCTAAGGATACCGTCGGTTCCGTTGCGGTTTGTCCCTGTGCTTGACCTTGACCACCCCCAGGGGTATCGGTAAACACCAAGTTAACCCCGGCAAAACGGGCGAGTACCGCTAGGACTTCTCTGGCCGGTGCTTCTCTGAGTACCAACCGTGGCACAATGGCACTGCTGCCTAAATCGATTTCAGACTCCCCTGCATTAATATTCGAGATAGCCATGTCTCCCACCGGTGGAGCGATCGCCCGGGGTAATGTGGGGGCCACAGGCATGGTGGGTTGTAAGCTATCAGGAATAGAACTACCGTTAGATCGAATAATAACTTCAGGGTTGGGGACGAGAACTTCTGACTCACTCATAGGGCCAGAAGGGGGGTTAGGGGTAGGCGCTTGATAGATTTGTTCTGGGGGTGGGGAATAGTTGGGAATTTGAGCAATAAAGGGGTTGGTGAATTTCTCCTCAGACAAATCTGAAGCCATCACAGAAACTTTATTGCGATCGCTGTTGGGATTGACCTCTGGTAATTTAGCACTGAGTTGTTTAAAGAGGGACTGAGTTTGGGGGAAACTCTCGTTTTCTTCCCCTAATGCCTCTTGGCCGATTGCTCGATAATCTATCTTCTCAAAGACAGATTGAGACTCGTCTGATGCCATGACAGGTTCATGACAGAGGAGCATTAATAAGACTCCACCGGTCATAAGCGGATAATGATACTGTTTCACGGTTCACTCCTTGTTTACACACACAAAAACACACACACATCATGTCAGCTAATGCAATTAGTGACTATTTTAATCATGACAGATGAAGATTATTGTCCTTCTTCTGAGGTTTCTTCTTCTGGCGTTAATTCTGCCACTTCTTCTGGACTTAAAGGTAAGATAGCATCTAAGGTAAAACTGGTTTCTAAAGAATCGTTGCCTTTAGCTCTTGCTTGCCCAGTGGTAACGGTTTGTCCTCCTTGTTGCCTCACGTCAACAATGTCAATGACAAACTGTTCTTCAGCTAAACTAGAGTTGAGTCCTTGGATAACTAATAAGGGTTGTAGCCGTTCTAAATCCCTAAGAAGACTTTGAGTCGAGCCAAAATCCCCCTTAACTGTTAAGTTAAATTGTTGCCGTTTGAGACGACCATTGACTCCTTCTCCTAGGGAGCCATCGTTAACTACGGTAATGGTTCCATTGGGTTGGAAACTGACTAATTCGGCTTGGTGTTTTTGCACCAGTTGATTAACATCAAAGAGAAGGGTTTTGAGACTTTCTTCGCTCGAAAACAAGGATAAGACCTGGTTTCTTAAGGCTTCTGATTCTCTCAATTTTTGCTCAGCATCTAACATTTTTTTGCTGAGTTCCCCTGATTCTTGCTGGGCGACTTGACCGAGTTTTTCAGTTTCGGTGGCTCTGAGTTGAGTATAGTTATCGTAGGCGGGTTTAACAAAGGTCAATCCGACATACACTGAACCCACCAATCCCAATAATCCTAAGCAAATGCCACTGACTTGTGGGGTAAAGGTGATGCCGAAAGCCGTCGGATAACTACTACCCAGGTCATCAAAATCTACATCGGTTTGTGTGCTAGTAAATTCTTCTGAAAAGGTCATGGTTTAAGCACTCCTTGATTTTCAAGCGTTCTAATGCGATTAACAAGACCAATGGCTCCACTCCGAGCAAATTCTTGAAGCAACTCCGATGAGGGGCGATCGCTGATAGCGGTGATAATGGTATATTTAACCCCTTGGGGAAATTGGATTTCTACATTCTCAGGGGCATTGGTGGTTTCCACTGGAAAGTCAGCCAAGGCCGCCGTTTGAATAACCGTTTCTTCTGCTTTGAGCAAGGGAGAACTTTGTAAGGTCAATAAAAAGTCATTGAGAGCGTCGTAACTCATGGCATAACCCCCAATGGTCACTTCCGTCTCATTTTGGACAATGGAGCCGACTTGAACATTGGCAGGAATTTGTGTTTCAATTTCGTTTAAAATGGCTGACCAAGGACGAATCTGATTAAAGACAGTGACCAAAGATTGAATTTCTTGATTATTTTGCTCTACTTTGGCGTTAATTTCTTCAATACTTTGGTTCTGCGAGCTTAATTGTCCTAGTTGATTGTCCAGTTGTTGGATTCTCTGTTCCGTTGACGACGATAAATGATTCAACAACAATAGAGAACTGGCGGTAATCGCTGGTAACACCACCATCACTGCCCCACCAATGATTAGGGGCAGTTGCTCTTTTAACGACGGCCCACTGGCTTGGGTGGCTAAGGTTGTTGTTTTACTGCTAGTCTCAAGATGACGATCTTTAAGAAAATTAATATCTAAACTATACATTGACTACACCTCCCGTAATCCTAAACCTAAGACTGTTCCCAGGGCTGGCCGTTGAACGGCAGGAATTTCTTTATCTATTTCTAAGGATAAAGCAGCAATGGGATCAATTTGCATGGTGGGCAAACTCAAACGATGGGTAAAATATTCATCCAGTTGCACTAATCCCCCCCCAGGCCCGGCTAATAACAGTTGTACCACTTCTAATTCTTCACTTTGGTTTAAGTAGAAGTTAATGGAACGACGCAACTCGTCAGTTAATTCCCCTAATACCCGCATCAAAGCCGTCATTCCTGGGTTAACGGCTGTTCCTTGGGTGGTTAAACTATCGAACTGAGTCACCGGAATGGTCATTCCTTGAAGAATTTCGGGGTTACGAGACGGGGGTAAATTCATGGCCCGTGACAGAGCATTTTGCATCTGAAAGGTTCCAATGGGAACGGTTCGCGAAAACTGGGGAACCCCATCAACCACAATGGCAATTTCTGTGCTATCAAACTCTACATCGACTAATACGGCTGCTTCTCTGGAGCCAAATTGTCGCAGTTGTTCACGAATGGTACGAATGACAGAAAAACTATTGATTTCTAACACATCAATTTGTAATCCTGCTTGACCGAAGGTATCCATATAAGAGTCGGTAACTTCCCGTCGGGTAGCTACGAGCAACACTTGGACTTTTTCGATCCCATCCTCGTCTTCAAAGAAGCCTAATTTTTGATAGTCGAGATCCACTTCTTCTCTGGGATAGGGTAAGTACAAGGCCGCTTCATGGTTTAAAACCATATCTCGTAATTCGGCTTCATCTAGTTCGGCCGGAACGGGAATAATGCGAATAATAGCTTCTCGCATGGGAACGGCAGTGGCAATACGTTTGGTTTTGATCTTGTTCTCGCTTAAGAACTCCTGAATCAATTCGGCTAACCCAGGAGAGTCCACGATTTTGCCTTCTTCAAAAATGCCTTCAGGTACTTCAGCAGTGCAAAACTTGGCTATTTTATAGCCTTGACCCTGTTTGGTGAGTTTAGCTAGGTTCAATCGTTCCGAGGTAATTTCTAAACCTACCCCGTCAGACTTTCCCCCCAATAAACCCCCAATGGTCTCTTGGATACGGCTTAACATATCTTTATTAAATGGGACTTGACCTATTCTTGAATGGACAATATTAGAAACCAACGTTGATCGAGATAACGTTCATTCGGTTCCCGTTCTAATGTAACTTAATTTTTCCTGACATCCCACAGACTTAACGTTTCGTTGTATGAGATAAGTCAACGATGAAGACTCCCATCGGGTAAAATAGCTCCTTTGAGAATCGTTCCCGTTAATTTCACCATAATTCGACTTCCTGATCTCACTTTCGCCCCACTTAAATCAGCCCCAGTTAAATCAGCCCCACTTAAATCAGCCCCCACTAAGTTAGCTTCTTGTAAATTAGCACATCGTAAATTGGCTCGTAATAAGTTGGCTCGAAACAGATTGGCCCGAAACAGATTGGCTTGTTCTAAATTAACTTTATGCAAGAAACTATCGCTTAGATCGGCGTAACTTAAATCAGCTTGGATTAACTTGCGCCCTGAGAGATCCTTTTCTTTCAAATTAGCCCCTTTTAAATCGGCTCCACTCCAGTCACGATAATAGGGGCGTTGGGGCCGAGTTTGATAATTTTGATAATAATGACTTTGAGACGAATCAGAGTGAGTTTCTCGAGGTGTCGAGACGGGTTTTGAGGGATGGGAGACTAATTGATGGCTTTTTAATTGTTCACGAGCATGATTAATTTCTTGTAATTTAGCCACCGCTTTAGCCAACAATCGTTCATTGTCTTTCGGTAAACGATCAGGATGCCAAATAAAAGCCAAATCTCGATAGGCTTGATTAATTTCCTCAAGGGAGGCACCAACGTCTAACCCTAACACTCTATAGTATCGTTCTATCTCTTTCATTACCACGCGACTCAACGACAATTAAATCAATTTAGATAAAATAGGACAATGGGGGCAAATCGTTTCTAAACCGACTCTACCTTTAAGGATAAATGCTGTTTTAGGAAATGGGGCTTAAGATATATAAAAATCTAACCAATCCCCGACCAGGTTGTGTTACTTTTTTTTCATTTCAGGGAATCATAAAATTGTACGCTTAGGCATTGGATGGATCATCGGGGGGAACAATTTTGGATCAGCAAAAAATACTGGGTTATTTCATTGAAGAAGCCAAAGAACATCTAGAAACCCTAGAAACAGGACTGTTAGAACTGTCCACCGTTGTAGAAGATCAAGAACGACTCAATGAAATGTTTCGGGCTGCCCATTCTATTAAAGGAGGAGCTGCCATGTTAGGTTATAGTAGTATTCAAAAAATTGCTCACCGTTTGGAAGATTCGTTTAAAATTCTCCGAGAAAACAAGATTGCTGCTGATCAAAAGCTAGAATCTCTTTTCTTAAAAGGATACGATGTTTTACAGAATTTAATTGAGAAACTCCAAGGCACGTTTGGACTTAATCCAGAAGAAGCTGACAAAATTGTTGAAGAAGCTGAGCCTTTTTTTGTTGAACTTCAAGCTTATCTCAATCAAATCCTCAATGAAGATGAGACTTCAGCTAATCAGGACGTTTTTGCTCAGCGTAAAGATTTATTAATGCAAATGTTATCCTTATTCCAAGAACAAGCCAATCAGCAAAATCGCCAAAGTTTGCAACAATTATGTACTCACTTAGGTCAGCTTTTTCCCCAGGTGGAGAATTGGCAAACTTTAACGCAAACCGCATCAAAAGCCATTGCTAATCCTCAACATTCCTACGCTACCCTCGCTCCTGTAATTATTAAAGAATTAAAACAAAATAGTGATTACATTGAACTCAAACAAGAAAATAGAATTAAGCCGAGTGAAGCTTTAAAACAATTAGCTTCAGCTAAATTACCTTATATTTTAGTGAGTTTAGATCCCAATCATATTGCTAAGACGTTACGGAATGTCTTGAACAATCAACAATTATCTCAATTAGCCAAAGCTTTAACTTAATCCAACATTTCCTAACTGTTCGATAAACTAAGATGATCAGCTTAGATCCAACGTTCTGAGTCCAATCTTGCACCTTGTTTAAAGTTGGCTAGTTAGGTTAGGGAATAGGGAATAGGATGTAATTCTGACTTCAATGGAATATCAATTTAAAACTCTGACAAGTTACCCTATATAATAAAGCATAGGATTTATTATACCGACGGCTTATATATTTTAGCAGAATGTCTACTAAACAAAACGAACAACAACTAGAAAAAAACATAGAAACCCCCGAAGTCGAAGCAACAGATGACACCCCTGTAACTGTTGAGACAGAAGCCGTGACAGAAACCAGCAGTCCGGCAGCAACGGAGCAAACGGTTGAAGCAGAAGGAGAAACGGATGTCTCTGAATCCTCCCCAACAGAAACCCCAGAGGCAACGATTACAGCCTTAAGCGAACAATTAGAAGCCCTACAAAGCAAACTGCAAGAACAAGCTCAACAATATGATGTACTCAAGAATAGTCATATTCGTTTAACAGCAGAATTCGACAACTATCGCAAACGGACAGCCAAAGAAAAACAAGACTTAGAAACTCAGGTTAAATGTAGAACCATCGGAGAACTATTATCCGTCGTGGATAACTTCGAGCGGGCCCGTAACTCCATTAATCCCAATAACGAGGGAGAAGCCATCATTCACAAAAGCTATCAAGGGGTTTACAAAAATCTAGTCGATAGCCTCAAACGCCTAGGGGTAAGTCCGATGCGTCCAGAAGGTCAACCCTTCGATCCCCTCTATCATGAAGCGATGTTACGGGAATATACCGATGAATATCCTGACGGCACTGTCATAGAAGAATTAATGCGCGGTTATATGTTAGGAGACCAGGTATTACGTCATGCTATGGTAAAAGTAGCAGCCCCTAAACCCACAGAGTCCCCCGAAGAAACCGAAAGTCCCACTTCTGAAGAAACCAACTCAGGAGAATAAATTAAGCAATTATCCCTAAAACCCCAGGGAAATTAATGGGTAATATAAAGATTAAGGAGAGAAGTCACAGGAACCATAGTGCTACAAGCTAGGGAGTAGACAACAAGGCATTCAAGTCTTAATAATAGGTTCGCTCTTGGTTGCTATCCTTAAGTCTCCTGTGACTTTTAGCCGATTGATGATGAACTATTAAAGAAAACAAGTGCTATGGGAAAAGTCATTGGTATTGACCTAGGAACCACAAATAGCTGTGTCGCCGTTTTAGAAGGGGGCAAACCCATAGTAATATCTAACGCGGAGGGAGGAAGAACAACACCGAGTATTGTGGCCTTTGGTAAAGGTAATCAAAGATTAGTGGGGCAATTAGCCAAAAGACAAGCCGTTACTAATGCAGAAAATACTATTTACAGTATAAAACGGTTTATAGGGCGACGCTGGGCAGAAACCTCCGAAGAGCGATCGCGAGTTCCCTATCAGTGTGTTACAGGAAGAGATGAGATGGTTAACGTGGAAATTCGCGGACAACATTACACGTCCCAAGAAATTTCCTCAATGATTTTACAAAAACTTAAAAAAGATGCCGAAGATTATCTAGGGGAACCCATTAGCGAAGCGGTGATTACGGTTCCTGCCTATTTTACTGATGCCCAACGACAAGCCACTAAAGATGCTGGCACGATTGCCGGATTAGATGTCCGTAGAATTATCAATGAACCGACAGCGGCGGCTTTAGCCTACGGTTTAGACAAACAAGACGAAGAACAATATATATTGGTGTTTGACTTAGGGGGCGGAACCTTTGACGTTTCTATCTTACAACTGGGCAATGGAGTCTTTGAAGTTAAAGCCACCGCAGGGAATAACCATCTCGGAGGCGATGACTTTGATAACGCCATCGTACAGTGGATGGCAGACAATTTTAAACGAGAGGAAAACATCGATCTCAATGATGATAAAATGGCGTTGCAACGACTGAGAGAGGCGGCCGAAAAAGCTAAAATTGAACTCTCTAGTATGTTGACCACTTCTATTAATCTCCCCTTTATCACGGCTGATGATAGCGGACCCAAACACCTAGAAACGGAGCTAACTCGGGCCCAGTTTGAGGACTTAACGAAAGATTTAGCCCAAGCCACCTTACAACCCTTAACCCAAGCCCTTAATGACTGTGAACTCGAGGCAGAAGAATTAGAAAAAGTCGTCTTGGTGGGCGGTTCAACCCGAATGCCGGCCATTCACCGCGTTATTCAACAAGTCTTCCCCAATAGTCAAATGGAACGGTCTATTAACCCCGATGAAGCGGTGGCTTTAGGGGCAGCCATTCAAGGGGGTGTTTTAGGGGGTGAAGTGAAAGATGTCTTATTGTTGGACGTAACCCCTTTATCTTTGGGTATCGAAACCCTCGGGGAGGTCTTTACCAAAATTATCGAACGAAACACGACCATTCCCACCAGTAAATCTCAGGTTTTTTCGACGGCAACGGATGGTCAAACCTCTGTAGAAATCCATGTTTTACAAGGGGAACGGGCGATGGCCAGAGATAATCGTAGTTTAGGAAAATGTCTTTTAGCTGGTATTCCCCCCGCCCCTAGAGGGGTGCCACAAATTGAGGTCAGTTTTGAAATTGATGTCAATGGTATCTTAAAAGTAGCTGCCCAAGATCAAGGAACCGGGAAAGAACAGAGTATTGTTATCAGCCATACAGGGGGCTTAAAATCCAGCGAAATTGAGCGAATGCAGAAAGATGCTCATAAATATGCTGAAGAAGATCGTCGTCAAATGAAGATGATCGAAGTCAAAAATCAAGCAGATAGTTTATTTCACACTTATCAAACAACCGTCAATGAAAATGGTGAGTTTATCCGTGACGAATTAAAAGTCAAAGCGAAACAGAAAAAAGAACAACTCGAAGCAGCGTTAACGAACTCTGGCATTAGTTTAGAGAAGTTAAAGGCTTACGTCGATGAGTTTAGACAAATTATCCTAAGCATGGGGACAGAAGTTTATCAACAGGGTAATGGTAAGGCCAAGGACTTCCAAAACACCTTTGAGGCAACTTTGGGAGAACCTTTAACCACTCACGTCCCTTCACAACCCCAAACTGAATCTTCTTTTGAAACCACCGTTTCTTATCAAACCACTGCTTCTATTGATATCGATTCTTTAGCGGAGTTTGAGGATCTTGAAGACGTTGATATCGATGAACTAGAAGTCACTTTCAGTTTTGATGACGATGAAACCATTTCTAATGACTATGAGGCAGTGGATTAATGGTTGCTCAATAAAAGTGGCCTGTTATCAGCGAATGTGTAGAATATAGGATTGGGTGTTTATCCTTATCCTATTTTTAACTGACTTCTGAATACTATTTCTGACTACTTCTTAAAATGGGCGATACTGGATTTGAACCAGTGACAGCCTGCTTGTAAGGCAGGAGCTCTACCGCTGAGCTAATCGCCCTTATTCATGCTTTCTTATCATAACATATCTGACCGAAAAAGCAACAGTTTTTTTTACAGGGTCAAAAAATAGTTAAATTCCTCCCCACACTTCCCCCACTTTCCACACTTCCCTATCACCTCTAGTAAAATATAAATCGACCCAACGCTGTAGTGATCATCATGCCATCTGGCCGTACTCACGATCGCATTACTTATCTGAGTTTAGCTCCCTTAACCCTCATCGTTTATATCCTGACTCGTCAAGTAGAATGGCTATTCTGGTTTAGCGGGGCTTACCTTTTCAGTGGGTTGATGTTTGGTCCTGACTTGGATATTTATTCGATACAATACAAACGCTGGGGGATGATACGGTGGATTTGGTTGCCCTATCAATCTTGTTTGAGACATCGTTCTTTTTTCTCTCATGGTTTCATTGTCGGAACGGTGATCCGAATTCTTTATCTTTTCACTATTGTCTTAATTGTCGCTATTTTTGCAGTAGCGATCGCCCAATTAATTTGGGGATTTCCTTGGAATTGGCGAAAGTTTGCTAACCAGAGCTTTAATTTATTGAAAAATCGATATTTAGCAGAAGCGATCGTCACTTTGATTGGATTAGAATTAGGAGCCATGAGTCATAGTTGTAGTGATTACTTGGTTAGCTATTTTAAGCGTTCTCAAAAAAAGCCTAAAAAACGCCCTTATAAACGCAAGAAAATCCGCAAATAGAGAAGAAACGTCAGGCAAAATCCATTAAATAATTGTTTGAGTTTTTTGATAATCCAAAAGTTCTGAATACCAAGATTCATGTGAGAATACAGAAAAACAGTAACTGGTAAGTGATCACTGATTAACTGATAACTAAAAATGACCAATCCTTCCACCATCAACATTTTAATTAGTAACGATGATGGCATATTTGCTCTCGGTGTTCGTACCTTAGCGAACACCTTGGCCCAAGCAGGGTATCAAGTAACAGTGGTTTGTCCTGATCGCGAACGTTCAGCCACCGGCCACGGACTAACCCTACATCGTCCCATCCGTGCCAATCTTGTCGAAGACTTTTTTAACCCCAAAATTACGGCTTGGTCTTGTTCAGGAACCCCCTCAGACTGTGTTAAATTGGCTTTGAGTACCCTCATAGACAACAGACCTGATTTTATTATTTCGGGGATTAATCATGGCTCAAACCTCGGTACCGATGTGTTATATTCAGGCACGGTTTCAGCGGCCATGGAAGGCATTATAGAAGGTATTCCCAGTATTGCCATGAGCTTAGCCAGTTTTTCTTCGGGTCAATTCCAACCTGGGGCTGACTTTGCCTGTCGCTTGGTTCAACAATTATCTGATCATCCTCTCCCAGACAGTACCCTACTCAATGTTAATATTCCTCCTGTGGCAGCCGATGCGATCGCAGGGGTAATGTTAACCCGTCAAGGGTTACGTCGATATATTGAAAACTTTGAAAAACGTCTTGATCCTAGGGGAAAAAGTTATTACTGGTTAGCAGGAGAATTAGTCACAGAAATTGAACAACCGAATCATATTCATTTACCGTCCCATATTCTGACAGATGTTCAAGGGATTCAACAAAATTATATAACCCTGACTCCTTTACAATATAATCTCACCGATGTGGCGAGTTTCGAGTATTTACAAAAAAATCAATGGTTAGACAGCACCCCCGATTTGACATGAGTCAATCTCGGATGACTGACATCTTGCACGCCTTACAAAAAAACCAATAAAAAATTAGAGAAAATTGATTCTCAAGTAGTTAAAGTCAAAAATCAACACCATTGCCACCCCCTCTAACTCCCCCTTTTGTGAGGGAGAGAACCCTTCCCTATTCCCCATTCCCCACCCCCCCCCCACCCCCCCCCACACCCCCCTTTAAAAGGGGGGTGTGGGGGGGGGTGGGGGGTTTAATCGAAGGTGCAAGATATGAGGATGACAATTTGTGATATTCTAATTCAATCGCAGTCTTATTTAGAACCATGTCTTCTTTTGAATATAATCAAGAAAGCGATTCCGAAGATATTGATCGCGTGACCCTAACCGACGAAGTGGGTCGCACCCTCGATTGTTACGTAGAAAATGCTATGGAAGGGAATGATGGGACTTATTTATTATTAATGCCTGTCGATATCCCTGTGGTTATTTTATCGTGGGATAGTGAAGAAGAAGAGGGTGACGATAGTGAAGAAATTAGCAATGCTGTCTTGTTAGAAGATCAAGTAGACATTGATGAGGTTTTTCCTGATGCTAAAGCAGTTTTAGCTGAGTTAGATTTAACCCTAAAATTAACCGCTTTTACCCTCACTGTAACTGGAGAATTACCCCCCATAGAAGATGACGGTATTCTTACTTTAGAATTAGAAAACGATGGACCGTCGTTGGATTCAGAAGAATTACAATTTTTAAAAGATTTTTATCATCATCAGCAAAAATATTCTATTTATACCCCCTTATCTCCCTTACTATTTTTAGCTAAATACAATTTACTCGGTAAAGTTGAGTTAGTCTCTCCTGAAGATGAGGAAATGCAAGTGATTTTAGAAGAATTATTATTTGATGAGATGGATGAGTAATTAATAATTAATAATTTGGTAATAGATGGGAGTAAATTATCACTAAATGCTGTTAATTGACTCCCTATTTCTACTTTTTTCTATATTTTGACACTTTTTTCTACTTTTAAAGCTAATTTTCTATATAAGTGTGCCAAATTAATTTCAAAATTCTACTTTTTTTTCCACTGACATCTACAAAAAAATTCATTAACTTAATAACAGTTAGCCAAAAGGCAGACAAAACGCAAACAAAACAAACTTCGTATGGAGTGTTGAAATTATGAAAAACGTACTCATTGGTTTACTCAGCTTAACCACTGTTGGTGTCTTAGTAAGTCCTGCTATTGCTGGTGAAACAGAGGTTTCAGGAGATAAAGTTATCATCCAAAATTCATACCAAGGTAGTTTCCAAGATGGTAATAGTAACCAAAGTATTCAAGAAAGTACCCAGGTTCATCGTGAGGTTAATAACAGAAAACCCAGACAAACTGGTAGTTATGGTTCTGTTCAAACCGTTGATCAATACCAAGAGCAAATGGGAGAGATGAATAACTCTCGACAAACCACCATTCAACGGACTGAAATGAGAAACCGCAGAGGGCCTCGTAACTAAACCTTGTCTCTTATCTTCAACTGTGCTGAACAATAAAAGGACAGGGTGAAGGATGAGTTTACCAGTTTCAATAATATCATCTTCTCCTGTCTCTTCTTGATTTTTTTACTTATTCCTAGTGTAGCATAGTTCACTTTTCAACTCATTGGTTGTGTTTCATTTCTTTTACCATAGGAGGGCAAACCATGCACGGGAAAGCCTTCATGCTTTTATTAGCAATTGTCATGAATGTCTCTGTCTCTGGGAGGTCTCATGCAGGGGAAGTACAGGTTCAAACGGATCGAATCAATATTGAGCATCGTCGCAATGGTGACACCTCAATTGATACAGAAAATATGCAACTTTCTGTCCCTAATAATCGTTCCCGTTTTCAACATTATTTCCCTTACAATTCCTCAAATCAATCGACCTTGAAAAGATGTCGTAATGGTCAGTTAGTTCATCAATCTAATCAACAAATTAATTATTCCAATGGGACTAGCAGCCATCGTTCTACATCTCATTATCAATGTCGCTAGATTAATACTTGAGTGACTCATTTTCTGAATCAAATGCTTAATAGTATAGCATTTGATTCATCCTAACTTTAACAAACTTTAGAGGAGGAGCAGGATATGAAGTTTATCCTATCAGTTAGCAATTTTTTGTTATTTTTTTTGATACTTGAGTCTTCTTTTATCACTACAGTTAAGGCTCAATGTGTACAAGGAGATGTTTCGGTTCAATACAGTATTAGTGGTTCTCAAAAACCCACTCAAAGAACTAATGATGTCAGCATGGAAAGTAATCCAAAATGTCGAGGAAATGCTAGTGTTAGCACAGGAGTTCAAGGACATATTGGTGCTGAGTCTGTTCAACAAAATCGTCGTGTTGAACAGGTTCAACAAGGGAGTAATCAATCTCCTCAAGTTCCCAATAGCACCACGGTACAAATTCGCTCAAATGTTCAAGTTGATGCGGATAATCCTGCAGACCGATTTCCCCATCGTCCTAAGAAATAAAGGTATTTTTTGAGGTAAAATCATGTCTTTAAAACCGTTAGCATTAGCCACTTTGTTTACACTCATTTTGTCGAGTATGGTGACAGGATTACCCAAAGGAATTGATGCGATCGCTCAAAATCAAATGTCCCTTCAACGCAGTTCTATTAGCTTAGATGCCACTGAACTGAATCAACCCCTTTTATTACGGATTCAAGGGCTTAATCAAACTAATATTCAAGGACAAATTATAGTCAATGGACAGGTTATTAAAACCTTAGAAGGTAGTAACAATCAAGTTAATTTGTCTAATTATTTGAGTCGAGGAAATTACGAAATAACAGTCAAGGGTAACTATTATCCTTCTCAGGGTTCAGTGGTCATTGACTTGCAAGGAAATCAAACCCAAGTAAGGCAACAAACCAGTGGTAATGGATTACTTAATCAACAACTGAATATGGAGGTTAGATAAATTTTATGGCACAAAAAATGAGTCAAATTGGATTGATTAGTATCAGTTTATTAACATTGATTTCTATTCCTACTGTTGCCCAAACTACCACCAGTCAAACAGGTAGTTTAGAGGCCAATATCGAAGGAGATAATAATCAAGTTTACCAAACCATTAATCAAACCATTATTAATCATCCGGGTAAAGGTTCTATTCAACGAAATCAAGGTAATTATCAGAAAACGCCTCAAAAGAGTTCTCGTTCTGCCTCTCATCGACATTCTGATGATAGAGAACATCCTCGTGGTAATGATGATTAAATTAATAATTAAGGACTAGGGTGAGGGTTACTCACCCTATTTTTATGATTGAATATAGTCTTAACCTGTGATATGATTCGATCTAGGTAAAAAATAAAAAATAATAGATTTAATTTTCTCGTATGAGAGTTAATTTAAAAGATAATATTTTATATATTAATCAAGAAGATTTACCTAATTATAAAAAAGGCGGATCAATCGTAAGAAATAGTTATTTTTGGGCATTAAAATCAATTAGTTGTTATTCGAGAAAAGGGCGAGATTGGGAATTTGATGCGGTGGTTTGGATCGCATTGTGTCGTATGTTGTTATCCTTTGCCCAGTCAGGGTATTTAGGGGATTCAGAAACCCTACTGGAGTTTAACACCGATACCCCTATCCCTGAAGCGTTACGGTCAGTTTCTACCTGGTTATAGAGGTTTATGGAGCTAAGCGGACTCGAACCGCTGACTTTCACAATGCCATTGTGACACTCTACCAACTGAGTTATAGCCCCTAATAAAGTCCCCTAAGGAACCTGATTAAATAATGTGCATTAACTATAATGCCTTAACTGATGATGTTTCGTCAAGTGTTTTCACATAAGAGATTCGATCAAACCTCTTACCCTGTTTCTTGGGGGGGAGCATCACAGTCTTTGTAATAAATTAACACCATGAGTATCTGTGCCACAGGTGTGATAGAGTCCGTAAAGATAACTCAGATTTAAGACCGTTTCTGTTTGACGAGGGCTGGTTTTCCAAGGTTTAGGGTTATTATAAGCATAAAAGGCTTCAACCCCATCAATCCCTAAATCAACCGCCACAGGAATCACTTTTGTTGCCGAATAGGGGTATCTTTCTGGATGAGCTAAAACCGCCATTCCCCCTGCTTGGTGAATCGCATGGATAACATTACTCCCTAACGCTTGCGTGCCTTGAGGAGACTCTCCCCAGAGATAAGGTTGTATTGCTGGATGGTGAGGACTAAAACCATAACCCAAAATATGAACTTCAATATCAAGTAGAGCAGAGGTGATCTCAATGCCTGTCCACAAATGAGGTAAACTTTCCCTGGGATTTTCGAGGGAGGTTTTCTCAAGCCACTGTTGAGCAATGTTATAGCCTTCAACGGAATGATGATCGGTAATGGCCAGTCCTTTTAATCCAATGTGGGTGGCTTGTTGAATGAGTTGTTCGGGAGTGAGTTGTCCATCGGAACAAATGGTGTGCATATGAAAATTATATTCATAAGGACAACTGTGAGAGTTGAGTCTCGACCAGACTTCTTGTAAAGCTTGAGTATCTTGAGACGATGGTTTCGTTGAAGTTGAAACAATCATAGTAGGTGGTGGTAATCTATTAAAGATTGCGATTTGTTACATATTGGTAACATTTCTAAGTATAAGCTGTTTTTACTTGATTTGGTGTGATCCATAATGTCAACTTTACACTATGGCATTGAAAGGCTCACTCAGAAAAAAATAAACCCTTCTCCAAAAGGCGATCGCTGATAGACACAGAGATGATCAATCCCCTTGGAACTCAGACAATAATTGTGTTAAATTTTCTAATGAGGTACCCTGCTTACTTTACATCTCGACAGTTGTTCGGATGCAACAAAATAAGCAACGGCATAGTAAACTATCCATACCATTCAATTATCCATCGTTCATTCGATAGCGGATTATAGCTTCAATGTTCTCTAAACAAGTCACAGATTCTCCAGTCTATAAATGGTTCAATGATCGTCTAGAAATACAAGCCATTTCTGACGATATCACCAGTAAATACGTCCCCCCTCACGTTAATATCTTCTACTGTCTTGGTGGTATTACCCTAGTGTGCTTTCTAGTTCAGTTTGCCACTGGGTTTGCCATGACTTTCTACTACAAACCAACAGTTACCGAAGCTTTTACTTCTGTTCAGTACATCATGAATGAAGTTAACTTCGGTTGGTTGATCCGTTCTATCCATCGTTGGTCAGCCAGTATGATGGTATTAATGATGATCCTCCATGTCTTCCGTGTTTACTTAACCGGTGGCTTCAAAAAGCCCCGTGAGTTAACCTGGATGACAGGCGTTATCTTAGCGGTAATTACTGTTTCTTTCGGGGGTAACAGGCTACTCTTTACCTTGGGACCAAGTAGGTTACTGGGCGGTAAAAATCGTATCCGGTGTTCCTGCTGCCATTCCCGTGGTTGGGGATCAAATGGTTGAACTGCTAAGAGGTGGCCAAAGTGTTGGACAAGCAACCTTGACCCGTTTCTACAGTCTCCATACCTTCGTTTTCCCCTGGTTAATTGCCGTATTTATGTTAGCCCACTTCTTAATGATTCGTAAGCAAGGAATTTCTGGTCCTTTGTAAAGCGTATCTGAAAGTAATAAACGGTGATCAGTGAACAGTTAATTATGGGTAAATATTGCATAATTAATCACTGATCATCCGTATTCGGATAAAAATCCTGCTGATCCTCTATTTCGATAAGGAGAAATCTATAAAATGGCCATTGAAAAAAAGCCAGACCTAAGCGATCCTAAATTGCGTGCTAAGTTAGCCCAAGGAATGGGTCACAACTATTACGGTGAACCCGCTTGGCCTAACGACTTACTGTATGTGTTCCCTGTGGTTATCCTGGGAACCATTGGCTTATTAGTCGGTTTAGCGGTACTTGATCCCGCTTTAATTGGGGAACCGGCTGATCCCTTTGCCACTCCCCTTGAAATTTTACCCGAATGGTATTTATATCCCGTTTTCCAAATTTTACGGGTTCTTCCCAACAAATTATTGGGAATTGCTTGTCAAGGTGCCATTCCTTTAGGGTTATTGTTGGTTCCTTTCATTGAAAGTGTCAACAAGTTTCAAAACCCCTTCCGTCGTCCCATTGCCACTGCCGTTTTCCTCTTCGGAACGGTTGTTACCATCTGGTTAGGTGCCGGTGCGACTTTCCCCATTGATGAGTCTTTAACTTTAGGCTTATTCTAAAAACAACCTGAAAAGGTAATTTTCTACCTGTGATTGATTCTTATCCCCTTGAGGAAAGAGCGATCGCAGGTATTTTATCGCTTAATTTCTTGAGGAAAATCGGCAACTAATAAAAAAATATTACTTTTCAACCAGAGTGGATACCATCGCCGATAATAGTTGTTCGGGTGATACTTTAAAGGGTAAACGATGAATATCGGACTTGGGATCACAAGTAACCACCGCAGCGTGACGTAATTCTTCTAATGTCACTTGAGATAAACCTAAATCTTCTAAACTTCTGGGTAAGCCAATCTCTTCATAAAATTTTAAGAGTTGTTGTCGAGAACTAGCGGCTAATTGATTACCCTGTATTATCTCTTCGAGACGCAATTGTACTAAAATTCCGTAGGCGACTTTTTCCCCGTGTAAAGCATCATGGGCAGCCGGAATGTGAGTTAAGCCATTATGGACAGCATGGGCAGCCACCGTACGACAATTTGCTCCGCCTAACCCTCCAATGACTCCAGCTAATAATACGGTCGCGTTGACCACTTCTCGCCAGTCTTCTCCTCCGATGTTATCTAAAGCGGTAGCAGATTTTTGTAAGAGAATGTCCCTTAATACCCTCGCTTGTTGTACGGCTGCAATGGTAAGGGTTGCGGTGGAGTTGCCACTACTCACCGACGCTTCGTACCATTTGGCGATCGCATCTCCAATACCGGCGACTAAGGTCTGTTTCGGGGCTGTTTTAATCAGGTTATAATCTAAGATCACTAAATCAGGACAACGGGATAAGGGGACATCGTATTGAAACGCTCCTTGATTAGAATAGATGTTAGAAAGGGCTGTCCAGGCCGCACAGGTTGCCCCGGAGGTAGGGATAGTAACAATGGGTAATTGTTGTTGATAAGCGAGTAATTTGGCAGTATCGAGGGCTTTTCCTCCTCCAACGCCGATAATTAAGTCAGCCTGATGATCTTGGGTCGCTTGAGCCAGTTTTTTTAAGGATGTTTCTGAACAGTCGGGGGCATAGCTTTCAAACCCTCCTGTTAGCTTAAATTGTTTAAAAATCGGGTTTAAATAGGACGATATCAGGTCAAGGGTATGATTTCCCCCTACTACTAGGGGACGGTTACCCAAACGAGCGATCGCTTGTCCTGATTCTGACAAACTCCCCTCTCCTTGAACCACTTGAGTCGGAGAGATTAATAAGGTATTAATCGAGGTAATAACTGAGGTCTTTTTATTCGTTTTTGCTGGCATTCGACGGCTATAGAGAGATCATCAATATTATTCTTTTATTTTAGTATAACAAATTATTTTTACTGGAATAATTTTAGGTTTTTTCAAGAATTATTCATCATTAATTCGTCAGTGTTCCCCGTTTTATTTGTTCTCTTTCAATGGCTTCAAATAATGCTCTAAAATTCCCTTCTCCAAACCCTTGAGCTTGTTCTCGTCGCTCAATTATTTCAAAAAAGAAGGTGGGTTGTTCAAAAATTGGCTCAGTAAATATTTGTAAGAGTAAGGGAGACTTTTTCTGATCTTCTTGTTGATGTTTCCTTGTTTCTTGATCTAATAAAATATTTTGTTGAACAATTTTATCCCATTCTCGTCGGTCAAATTGTAAATTCAACTTGTTTTCCATTAGTTTTTCATAATAAGTAATAGGGACTTTTAAAAAGTTTAACCCGTTTTCCCGTAATTTTTGAGTTACCTCAGCAATATTATTCGTTCTCAAAGCAATATGTTGAATACCAGAGCCATTATTAATATCTAAAAACTCTTGAATTTGAGAAGTTTTAGAAATAGGTTCATTGATGGGCAATTGTATGTTACCCATCGGGTGAAACATAACTTGAGAATACAATCCTGATTGTGGGGTTTCTATTTTAAAGAACTGTTTTTTTTGAAATCCTAAAATTTTATTGTACCACTCTATTGTTGAAATCAACTCTCCTTTAGGAACATTCAAAACCAGATGATCCAAGGCCAAAAAATAATTCTTATTGACTCGATCACAAGGGGTTTCTTGAATCCAATCTTCAGGAAGAAGAGAAGTATTTCCTCTGCGTTCAAATAGACTATGAATTAATCCTGTCTTACTAATTAGTTTACTCCATTGTAGATGACCTTGAGCATATTTTTTTTGTTGAATCTGTTTTATTTTCACAGAATTAAGGATCTTTATCTTTTCTAAAAAACGGCTTAAATTATTGACTTTAAAAGCAATATCTGCCACTCCGGGGGGATGAATTTCTAGAAATTCAGCTACAGGACTTTGGCAAGATAAGGGAGAAGAAATAACAAAAATAATCGGATTTTCCTTACTTCCCGTTTTCACGATTTCAGTCTTTGTATGTTCATTATTTCCCCCTGCAATGGATTGAAATCCCATAACATTAAGAAACCAGTTTTTCCAGTAATTTGCATCTTTTACATACCAATGAATGTGGTCAAGAGATATTTTCATCATCTGTTTATTTTCTTTGGTCGTCAACATTTTAAGGATCGATAAAATTAATCGCTCTATCTATTTATTGAATCAATCTTGATGATAATAGATTTTATCTTAAGTTATCAACTGATTGATAAAAAAAGACCAATGGTGAATGTTGACTCTTATCTAGTAGGATTCAATAATTGCTTTAAACAATTACCTATGTTATATTCGTATTAATTGGTCAAAAAGTGATCAGCCTTTAGAGGTATAAATTTTTGAGAGAGGATTTTAACCAACCCTAAACAAGAGAGCGAAGATAATTAATTAATCCCTGAAAGGTACGAGCTTGACAATAAATTATGGTGCCTTGGGTACGTTTGTTTTTAGCTTTTATCCCCGACACAGTAATTTTAACCGTTTCTTCTTCTTTGTGATATTTTAACGGTGTTTTAGGATGATAAGCTAATAAATGTCCCTGACTCATCACCAAGTCTTGATAAACTGTTTTTTTGATCATTCCGCCGTAAGCTGCAATAAATACTCGTCCTTTACCTTTAAATTTAGTTTTAAATAGTCCTTCTCCAGCTTGCCAACTCCCAAAACCAGCCCAACGATTTTCGATTTTAACCCCTTTGGTATAAGCTAAAAACACCCCCGGTTGTACACAAATCGATCCTTGAGATAAATCAATGCGTTCAATATCTCCAATGGTTGTCTGACTCAATACCACTGTGATGGGTTCAGTGGTTTCATTCATCAAATAATCAACAAAAATATCTGTTCCGCCGAAACATTTCCTGACTAAAGCGGATAACCAAGGGCCACAAAATCCAGTCTTGACAGTCACTTCTCCATCCATACTGATTAGAGAACCCATTTTGACAGTTATTTTTTCTCCTGGGTTGAGGGTGACAAATAAGGCCGCAAAAGCAGGACGACAACGAACTTTAAATAACACAGGTTAGGGTCAAATCAATGAGAAAATCAGGAAAAAAGGGACAAGAAAATCAATTCTTATGAAGAATTCTCTCTCCAGTCCCCATCTTACTCGATTTTCAATCAAACTATCCGTTAGTTATTCAAAAAAATAGGACGGATAGATTCAACCCACTGGTTAATTCTGGTTTCGGTTTGTTCGCTTTGGTTGACTTCATCGATGGGAAGTCCTACAAATTTATCGTTCAATAAAGCTGAAGAATATTGAAAGGTATAGCCTTCATTGGGAAATTCTCCCACTAATGTAGCCCCCAATTTTTGGAAGTGGTTATACATTTTACCCAACGCACTGACAAATTCAGTTCCGTGATCCACTTGATCCCCGGCACCAAATAAAGCGATGGTTTTGCCAGTAAAATCAGGTTTATCCAGTTCCATTTCAAAGAGGGGATCACGCCAATCATTCTGCACGTCTCCGGCTCCCCAAGTGGAACACCCTAATAATAAATAATCATAATCGAGGAGTTGATCGTATTCGTCAAAATCTTCTTCCATGCTATAAATGTCGCATTGATCTTCTCCTAATTTTTGCCGTAGGGTCATAGCAATTTCTTCGGTAATGCCGGATGTACTTCCGTAAAAAATGCCAATTTTAGCCATAATCAAGACTCCTGATAGGTTGTGTATGGTTAAACAAACAGATGGAATCGAGATTCAAGTTATTAAAAACCAGAAAATTGAATAAGTGTCGAAGTTATTTCCTCTCTATTATTGACTATAATTACTTGATTAGAGAAAATCTGTATCGATTGTACTTGAAATTTTTTTTATTTTGAGAGATAATTTTTCTGCTGTTACTAATAATCTAAATATTAAATTTTAATAACTAATGTTTCAACATTATTCATAAATATAAATAACAAAATATTCTAAATCAACAGTAATTAAGTTTAAATTTTGTACGTGAATATAACTAAATTGTTAATTTTTGATATCGATTAACACTTTTTGTATTGAAGATATGAAGCTATGAATATTTGAAACAATAACGGGTGCTTGTACTCCCATAGAAGGTTTTATAATATTACCTCTAGCTGCTGCCAAACTAATCATAAAATTCACAATGACATATTCTTTATTATCATTAGTAATACCTTTTTCGAGAGCCTGAACTTGAAAAATATTACTCTGAAAAATTTTAAAAGGATTGTCTAAATTGTTTTTGTGAAAATTCAAGATAGTTCTCAAAATTT
>NZ_PRLH01000095.1 GCF_003013815.1 Cyanothece sp. BG0011
GATGTCAGTGATCAAGGCACCTATAACCTTTTTATTGACAAAAACCCCCGGTTACGATCCCACCGCAGAAGACTTTGAATCCTCTTTTCAACTGTTTCATAAAGCCTTTCCCAATGGGTTTTTAATGGGAACTGATCGAAGTCTTATCCGGTCCACCGAATGTAACCTTTAAGTGGCGACATTGGGGAACCTTTAGCGGTCCCTATAAAGATCATCAACCCACAGGAGAAACCATCGAAATTACAGGAATGAGTCTCGCTAAAGTGACCGATGACCTTAAAATCTTATCCGTTGAACATTATTTTGATAATAGTACCTTCCTCAAAAAATTAACCTCTGGTTGTCCCGTTGCTCATTAACTCAGATATGGCAAAAAAAAGGAAGAAAGTTGAACTTTCTTCCTGTCATCATCAACTTTTTTGCTTAATTGAGGTTATCGCATAGCACCCCTGGCATTAGTAGCACCGGACTTGGCGATCTCTTTTTTCAACTCTTCATAAGCTTGGTCAAATTGAGGATCACCAAAGTCTCCAATTTTATCCCGTTCCTGTTGAAGGTCTTTTCTTTGTTCCTCGGTCAATTCCACCACAATATCAGGGTCAATTCCCTGTTTGTTAATATCTCGACCACTGGGAGTCAAATACTTAGCAATGGTGACAGCTAATCCTGAGGTACCATCCCCTAACCGTCGTACTGACTGAACTAAACCCTTACCAAAGGTTTTGGTTCCGACTAAAGTCGCCCGGTCGTTATCCTGTAAAGCTCCCGAAAGAATTTCACTAGCACTGGCAGAACCCCCATCGACTAAGACAACCATTGGTTTATCGGTTAAAGCGCGATTCGTAGCTTTTTGGGCTTCTAGTTCCCCATTGCGGCTAACTGTAGAGACGATTCTACCTTCATCAAGCCACATCCGAGCAATTTCTACGCTAGAGTAAAGCAGTCCTCCTGGATTAGACCGTAAGTCTAAGATATAACCAGTCACTTTCTCCGCTTCAGCCTCACGAATTGCGTCCCGCATTTCTTCACTGGCATGGGCGCTAAACTGAGTTAAACGAATGTAACCCACCTTACCCGTCGGAGTCTCTTTAACCTGAGCTTTAACGGGATGGAGTTCGATGCGCGCTCTGACGATGGGATAATCAATTTCTTGATTGGTGCGACGAATGGTTAAAGTAACTTTACTTCCTGGTTTACCCCGGATCAGTTTAACCGCGTCTTCAACTTCCATCCCTTCGGTGGTTTTGCCATTGATCTTAATAATGACATCTTTCGCCAAAATGCCGGCTTCAAAAGCTGGCGTATCTTCGATGGGCGCAACAACTGTTAATTCTTTGGTTTCTTCATCCTTGGTGAGCTGAATACCTACCCCAGTTAGTTCTCCGGAGGTATCAATTTGCATATTTTTGAACTCTTCGGGGTCCATAAAACGGGTGTAGGGATCACCCAATTTTTCTAACATTTCCCGAATCGCTTTATAAGCTTCTTCTTTCGTGCCGTAAGTTTTAGACTCCCCGACATATTCCTGACGAACGGCAAGCCAATCGACTTGATTAAACGTAGCATCTACATAGGTATCATTAATAACTTGCCAAACTTCGTCGACTAATTTCTTTGGATTATCTTCTAAATAGGCAAAGCTACGAGAAAGACGTAACCCGGCTCCAGTTACAGCGACGGCGGTCAAAACTGCTGCAGTTGCACCGAGAACTAACCCTTTTTTGTAATTGACCATAAGCTAAGTAGTGTGTTTATGAAACTTCTATAACAGGCGAGTGCTGACTCTAAGACAGGAACTTGTCTGAATTATTTTTATTCAGTATATCTTAGACTTTTGTTACTTGACTTAGTAAACTCATTTTATCGAGTTATTTTTTTATAGAGTAAGCCTCCCACCAATCATAACATTGTCTTCATGGTGATGATATAAATCTTATGACAGATAGTAACTTAATTCCTTCAGATTCCTTACAAGATCAACGTCAAACAGATTCCTTACAAGATCAACGTCAAACCTTACGTCATCAACGCCGTTTAAAAGCATGGCAAGGAGTATGGCGATTTCTATTCCTCTGCGGTATGACAGGGGGATTAATCTGGAGCGTTAGTTTGCCCCATTGGCTCATTCGAGAAAAATCACAAATTAAAATTCTGGGTAACCAACGACTGCACACCGAACAAATTCACACCATGCTGGAGATGAATTATCCTCAGTTAATTTGGAAGTTACCTATCCATGACTTAAGAGAAAAACTTGAAAACCAACCTCCTCTAGAAAGCGTTTATCTGACTCGTCAGTTACTTCCCGTAGAAGTGACCATTATGGTCAAAGAAAGAGAACCGGTAGCAGAGGCAACCATGGGAGGTAAGGCCGGTTTTATCGATGATGAGGGGGTTTGGATTCCTCAAACCGTCTACCAAGACGCGAAGGAAAAACCCTCTGTTAAGCTCAAAGTGTTAGGGTTAACTCCACAAAGTTTAACCTACTGGAAAAGTATTTATCCTTTAATTCTCAATTCCCCGATCGAAATCACCACAATCGACTGGGATGATCCCAGTAATTTGATTTTACACACCGCCTTAGGAAAGGTACATTGTGGAACCTATACCAATCAAGAGCGGTTTGTTGAGCAACTCCAAGGGTTAGGCAAACTCCGTCAACTCTCTTCTACTGTGGCCCGAGAAAGGATTATTTATATCGATTTATCTAAACCGGATGCTCCTTCTGTTCATCTTAAAGATATTCCCCCAGAATCTGATCAACCCTGAATCTATCACTTGAGGGAAATGATCTCGGCTTGAGAATCTAACTTTTTAGGGATGGTTACTGCCAACAAAAGTGTTTAGATTGAATTAGACAAGTTGAATTCAATTTAATTATTAACTTATGAATAACTCCACAGAAAACGAAAATAAAAGAGTGCTTAACGAAGGCGATCGCGTTAAAGAACCAAATAAAAGCATTGAAGAAAAATCAGAACAAATCGCAGTGGATACCTGGGATATTGTGGGTCACGAGGTTGTCCCTACTTACTTCGTTGTTGAAAATGAAGACGGTTCTCAAGAAGCATTACACCACATTAAAGACGCAGAAGAAATTAGTGACGTTATTCGTCAAGCTAGAACGGATGAAAACGGTGAACGCCAATGGTGGTAACACTAACCTTAAATCATCAATCACAATTATAGTCCCCAACTGCTTTAGGTTGGGGATTATTTTTATTGAAAAAATATCTAATAACTTTTTATGATATCTAAAGAAACATTGGAGATCCGTTGGTATGGGTTAGACTTATTACCCCCCAACATTTATAACTGGTTTAAGTCTGATTGTCCTGGTAAAATTTTAGATCAGTCTCATGGTCGCACCGATTATTATTTATGGACAAAAAATAATCCCTCCATGAGTATAAAGTTAAGGGAAAATGTTATAGAAATGAAGTGGAAAGATAATCATTTTGATTCACTATGGTTAAATTTAGACCGCGATCCTACCAGTTTTTGGCAAGGGGATATTGAGCGTTGGATCAAATGGACACACAACCAACCCTTATCTTCTGATTTACAAAAAGTAATTAGAAACAAGGATGATAATTGTCCTTGGATAGCCGTTCATAAGAAAAGATGGCAAAAACTTTATAATAATGTAGAAATTGAAATCACTGAAATTACCATTAATCATCAACAATATTGGAGTTTAGCCTTTGAAATGGAAGAAAGTTTAGAACAATCAATTGGTCGTTTTTCCCAAACTATTAAAGATGTTTATCAAACGACACATCAATTACATTTAGATAATCAACAGTGTTACGCTTATCCTCGTTTACTACTGAATCAATTCGGTCACTGATAACTGTTTATTGATAGCGTTTCTCACTCTTATGAGGTACACTTTCAATTTGTTATTACTATTGCCTATTGCCTATTGCCTATTGCCTATTCCCTTAAAGCGATCACCTGTGTACCTCGCGAGCATGAGAACTGCTATTTACTTATGTCTTTTGATAGAAGTGAGAAAGCTTTATTTTTTTTATAATAGTAAATGGGGATGACGTGACAAAAAGAGAGGAAAATGTAAGTAAAAAGTATTTAAATTAATCAACCATACAGTAGAAAAAATAATTGTTAATTTTCAGGAGATAAACAGCCTATGAGTACCAACCCTTTACTACAGATGCAAAACTATGGCCAAAGCATTTGGATGGATAATTTAACCCGTGATGCCATAGAAACAGGGGAACTTAATCAATTAATAGAAAATCGGGGTTTACGGGGTTTGACTTCTAATCCAGCGATTTTTGAAAAGGCAATAACAGAAAGCGATCGCTACGATCAAGCCATTAAATCCGGTCACGAAGCAGAAAAATCCAGTCAAGAAATTTATGAATCTTTAGTGTTTGAAGATATTCGCAAAGCTTGTGATCTTTTTCGTCCTATTTATGAAGAATCAAACGGGTTAGATGGCTATGTAAGTATCGAAGTTTCTCCCCACCTTGCCCACGATATTAAAGGAACCATTGCCGAAGCCATTCGTTTTTATCAGGCCATTGATAAAGAAAATGTCATGATTAAAGTTCCTGGAACCTTTGAAGGATTTGCCGCCATTGAACAGTTAATTAGTCGGGGCATTAATGTTAATGTAACCCTCCTGTTTTCAGTGGATAACTATCAACAAGCGGCTTGGGCTTATATTAGAGGGTTAGAAACCAGAGTTAACAACAATCAACCCATTGATAATATTGCTTCGGTTGCCAGCTTTTTCCTCAGTCGTATCGATACAAAAGTAGATCAACGCATTGAACAAAGAATCCGAGAATTAGGAACAGAAAGCTTAAATAAATCCATCCGTTTACGGGAACTTAAAGGGGATATAGCAGTGGCTAATGCCAAAGTTGCTTATCAAACCTTTAAAGAAATTATTGCGAGTCCTCGCTGGAAAGCATTAGAAGAAAAAGGGGCAAAATATCAACGACTGTTATGGGCAAGTACCAGTACCAAAGATCCCGACTATAGTGATGTTAAATATGTCAACGAATTAGTGGGAGAAAATACAATTAATACCTTACCTCCTAACACTTTAGAAGCTTGCGCCGATCACTGTGATCTCAGCCCTAACCGCATCGAAACTAATGTGGATGAAGCTTATCAAGTGTTTGAAAGTTTAAAGCATCCTGATATTAACATTGATATGGATCAAGTGCTTGATGAATTACTCAAAGAAGGGATCGAAAAATTTGTGAATCCCTATGATTCTTTACTGGAATCTATCGAAAATCAAGCAAAACAATTAACCCCCGGTTAAAGCTTGACAATTTGATAGTAAAGGGATAACTAAGATAAAACCTCTCCTAAAATGGAGAGGTATTCTATTCGTTTTTTTATTGTTTAGCCAGTTCATTAGCTTTTTGAGCTAATTCTAAATCCTTATTCGTAATACCACCAGCATCATGGCTAGTTAAATCAATCGTGACACGATTATAAACATTAAACCATTCAGGATGATGCCCCATCGACTCAGCCACTAATGCAACACTAGACATAAAACCAAAGGCTTCAACAAAGGAATTAAATTGAAATTCCCGATGTAATTTTCCGTCTTTTTCTGTCCAACCCTCTAGTTGTTTTAACTTGTTTTGTAAATCGTCAGTGGATAATACGGTAGCGTTACTCATAATCATCTCATTGTTAACAGCAGCAGCTAGATTCGTAGAAAAATGAAAGGGGTTAAGATTGCTTATTATCAGCATAAAAATAACCGTCACAACTAATAATAATCCTTTCATTTCATTACCCTACAGTGTCTAACATTTTTTCTTCTATTAGCTTAGCAAAAAATGGGTGATATTCGTTAATCAATTATCGCAAATATAACTCAAATAGGATAGGATAGTGATGAAAAAATTATGATAGTCTTTCTATTGTTGATTCCCTCGTTATGACTCATCAACCCCTTGCCGTTGTTCTTTTATCAGGAGGCTTAGACTCTGCCACTTCAGCAGCGATCGCCATTAACCAAGGTTATGAAGTGATCGCCCTTTCCCTACGCTATGGACAACGTCACCACAAAGAGTTAGACGCAGCCAAAAATATTGCTCAAGCCTTGAATATTGCTCAACATTACATTATAGATGTCAATATGGCTCAATGGGGAGGCTCATCTTTAACGGATAGTTCCTTATCGTTGCCCCAAAGTGGGGTAGATGCCTCTGTGATCCCCTCAACCTATGTGCCTGGTAGAAATACGGTTTTTATTGCCTTAGCCCTCTCTTTAGCCGAAGCCAAAGGCGCACAAGCCATTTATTTAGGCATTAATGCAGTGGATTATTCTGGTTATCCTGACTGTCGCCCCGACTATCTCCAAGCCTATCAAACTTTAGCGAATCTTTCTTCTAAAGCAGGACTCGAAGGAAAAGCCCCTCAGCTAGTTGCTCCCTTGATCACCAAAACAAAAGTCGATATTATTAAAGATGCGATTAAATTGGGGGTTCCTGTATCTAAAACTTGGTCATGTTATCAAGGAAAACAAGAACCCTGTGGCTTATGCGACTCTTGCCGTATCCGGGATCGCGCTTTAATTGAAGCAGGATATCCAGAGTTAGCCACAGCTAAGGGTAGAGACTTTTACGAACAAAACCGATAAACCCTGTTATTGCGATTAATAAGAGCATTTTAAGGGAACTAGGTTCAGGAATCGTTTTTGAGAGTATTTGTAAACTATTTTGCTCAGTTTGATTATTTTCTCCTATAGTTTCAACATCCTGACGATTAATTTGAGTGGCATTGATACTACTTTGATTAGCAATTCTATTGATAAACAGATCGATATCAAAATCAAGATTAGGATCATTAGATGGGGTTATAGGACTAGATAAACTTGGATCAGTGTCAGTAAAATAAAACCAATTAATAGCATGGATAAATTGATTAATATTTTGATGAATTAGATTATTATTATTATCCATAAAGGTTTCTTGAATAGTCAATTGAAAAATATTTAAATCTTCCTCTAAATTATCAATCCATTGACTAAAATCATTATTAGTCAAAATAGTATATTCAATCCTTTGCTCAATGGTTTGAGAGACAAGATTATTATTCCCCAAGATGACAGTATCTTGTAAGCTTAACTGAAGAAAGTCAATGAAACTATTTTCCATAATTTGCTTAAATAACACATTTAAATCCAACAAATCAATCGTATTAGAAAGAGGGTTTAAATAAAAAATGTTATTTAATTCTTGCTGACTCTTTTGAGATATATTGTTATCGTTTCCCTTAAGAAAAGCTGTTTGTAAGTTGAAGTGACTACCCTCACTAATATCATTAGAGTCAAAAAGATAATTGACATCCAACCCATTCAAATCAGTTGTTGCTGAGTCGAGTCCAAAAACAGTTTGATTAAGCTGTTGGTCAATAAGGTTATTGCTATTACTATTAACAGTTATAAAATTTCCCCGAAGATTTAAAACAGGAATTATAGACGCTTCAAGAGAAGGCAAAGAAATAAAATTAAAACTAATAGTTTGTTGAATCTCTTGATCAACCTCATTCAATTCACCCTCAATTAAAACTTCTTGAATAGCTATTTGAGGTATCATCCCTTGAACAGAGATAGGGATCATAAAAGATAAATTAACGATAATAAAACTAAACCACTTCATCGGACAATTAACCTCACTTCACAAAGACTTATCTATTGATAACGTAATTGTTTGTAATGTGTCCACTATTCAAGATACAATAACAATCAGGTTCACTTTCTATCAATTTAGACGGAATAAGTATTATGTCTCATGCTACAGATGTAAAAACCTTAGCGCGTTGGATGTGTTCTGATTTTAGTAATCAAGAACAAGCCTTTGAAAATCCACCTTTTTATGCGCATATTCGGGTCTGTATTCGTCCTTTACCTGTTGCTAATTTCCCCGAACCCAGTTTATTTTTAGAACAAGCTTATGATTATGCTTTAAACCAACCCTATCGAGTTAGAGTATTAAAATTAAACATTGTCGATGAAAGAATCGAATTAGAAAATTATAAATTAAAAGACAAAGAAGCCTTTTTAGGAGCGTCCCGTGAGCCAGAAAAATTAAAAAAAATCACCCCTGATGATATCGAATTAATGCAGGGGTGTGATATGTTTGTTGATTGGACAGGAACCAGTTTTAAAGGAATGGTTAAACCGGGGAGAAATTGCCGTATTGTTCGTAATGGAAAAGAAACCTATTTAGACAATAGTTTTGAGATAACTGAGCATCAATTAATTAGTCTTGATCGCGGTTATGATCCCGTTACCAACGAATTAGTGTGGGGATCGGTTGCCGGCCCATTTCACTTTCAACGTCGTCAAAGTTTTGCTGATGAAGTCGAATTTTAAGCCCTTAGTTTGGGTTAATTCGGCCGCCATTTAACACTTGATCAATCCGTATTTGATGCGGAGATTTTTGCGGTTCATTATCACCCCCGATCATTTGGGTACAAGTGGGACTACTAAAACAAGCTTGAATATCTTTTTCGGCTTCTTCTCTGGTAGAAACTTGAGGATTTTTATCCTCTTCTAACTCGGTATTTTCTTCAGGTTTTGACTGAGAATTGATAGGAGTAGAAGGAATAACATTAGTCTCAGAAGAGGGAGTACATAACCCCGATAAATCAATGGTATTTCCTGCTTGATCAACCCCATAGCAACTGGGGAAAGCTTGAACTTTATCAGCAATAGCAGTTATCCCTATTAAAGAAGAGAAAATTAATAAACCAGTTGTGAAAAATTTTTGCATAAAACTTGCCTATCATTGCGATCAATAGTCACTGCGATCGTAATAGTGGATGATTATGATAGACATCGCCAAATCTACGGAAACAGGGGATTAAAATTCAGTAGATCGAAAACTTACTTGTTTGGGCTGTAAGGGAGCAGGGAGTGGGGAGAAGGGGAGATCATTTTAAAGTATTTTAGAGTAAATAAAGGTTTAAATAGCTACAAATCTCTAAAAATATAAATTATACTCACTAAATTTTTAGTCTTATCCTATTTTTTCTCCCCCGCTCCGGTCTCCGAAGCTCCCCTGGAATCCTAACTAGGATCTTTATGATCTACTTAAATTAGTTAAGCTCTTGGGAAATGTTTAACTTAGGTTGAATTACAGTCGGCACTAATTCTAAAATTTGCTCAACAACATCCTCAGAGGTTTGATGTTCATCAATGATAATTTGTAAATCACTTTGAGCATATAAAGAGCGACGTTCCTCTAACAAAGATTGTAACTTTAACCCTAAATCTGTTTCTTGCAAGAGGGGACGAGTTTTATTTTTCGCTAAACGTTTGCTGAGGACAGAGACAGGGGCATCTAACCAAACAATTAAACCATGATGTAAATAACTCCAATTAATTGGCTTTAAAACAATGCCACCCCCGGTGGCAATGACACTTTTGGTACAAGATGATAATTCTGAAAGGACTTGACTTTCAAGATCACGAAAAGTCTCTTCTCCTTGGGTCGCAAAAATATCAGTAATACTTTGTTTTGTCACTCTTTCAACTAACACATCACTATCAAAAAAACGATAATTTAAACGCTGTGCTAATTTTTTTCCCACTGTTGTTTTACCACTTCCCATCATACCGATGAGAAACACATTAACCCCTTGGAGTAGATTGTCCATAGTTATGATTAAATCTCTAAGTCTGTCCGCCGATTTAATTATAAAGAAAAAAGCGATCGCTTCTGAGAAAAGCGATCGCCTCTCTTCCTTAAAAAAAGTCATTAAACAGAGATTTCACTAAACTCACGACTCATGTGATCAAAGGGTTGATCCACAAACGAAGTGTCTTCAATCCCTGCATCAGCGGCCATGGCTTTGACCTTTTCTTTCATGATTTGGATACCTCTAACCGTGGGGGCAATGGGAACCCCTAAGGAGTTATAGGTTTCCCGTAACCCTTGTAAGACTCGTTCGTCGAGAACGGTGGGGTCTCCGGCGACTAAAGCATAACTCGCGTAACGGAGATAGTAATCCATATCCCGTAAACAAGCTGAATAACGACGGGTGGTGTAAGCGTTACCCCCTGGACGAATGAGTTCTGGAACTTCTTCAAAGAGTTGAAGTCCTGCTTCTTTAACGATCTCAGGGGAATTAGCGTTAATTAAGGCAGCCACATTGATGCGATCGGTTCCTGACTCAAAATAGGATTTGAGGTTGGCCATAGCATCCCGATCTAAATAGCGGCCCGTTAGATCATAGTTTCTAATTAACGTGGTAACGGCATCTCGCATTAAAGTTTTCTCCCAACAACAATTTTTTATGGCTTACCAAGAAGCCGAGTTTTTCCAGTGAGAAGGAATTTATCTCATCATAAACCCCTAGATCCCTTCCGTCTAGGGGTGTTAGAATAGGTTCTTAAGCAAAATTATAGATTTTACCGATTTTCCTGTAGTGTATTTCTTATCACACTACAAGAGAACTCATAACATTTTCAATGCCTAATCAAAATTTTTCACACCCGATTCAGTTTAAAGCGTCCGAATCCCTTTCTTTACCGGTTCAACAAACACCTATTCCCATTCACCATTATCTGAGACAACCCCAACGATTAGTAAAGGCGATCGCCGATCCTAAGTTAATGGAACAGTTATCGGATAATGAGTTTCGTCTTAAGATGCGTCCTTTAAATTTTATGGAGATGTATCATTTTCAACCGACGGTGATTTTAGGGGTTTGGTCTGATAATAAAGGGACGGTTTTTTTAAGATCCCAAGATTGTGACATTCGGGGAATTGACTATATTAACGATCGCTTTTCTTTAACTCTCAAAGGGAAATTATGCCCTCAAGAAAAAGAGGGAAAAACCTATTTACAAGGACAGGCCAATTTAACTGTTGAAGTGGATTTACCTCCCCCATTAAGATTAACCCCTGAGTCTTTATTAAAAATGACGGGTAATGGTCTTTTAAGAGGGGTTCTCAATCGCATTAAAAATCGTTTGCTTAATCAATTATCCCAAGATTATCACCACTGGGTTGATTCTCAGTCTCAATCTCTTAAAAATGAAGAGGTTAGTCGTTTTGGTGAACCTTGTCCGGAATCTTAACCTGCTGTTCAAATCATAAAAAAAGAGATTCATCTAACGAATAGATGAATCTCTTCCATACGATAAACTTAGTAATACTATCTACGAGGACGGGCTTCATCGACTTTCATCGTACGTCCCATCCATTCAGCCCCATCTAGGGTCTCAATGGCATTAGTTTCGTTTGCTTTTGTTTCTAATTCCACAAAGGCAAATCCTCTAGGACGGCCCGTATCTCTATCTGTGGGGACATGGACTCTTTTGACTGAACCATAATCCGAAAAAACAAAGTTTAGGTCTGCTTCTGTTACCTCGTAAGGGAGGTTTCCGACGTAAATTGACATGAACGATCTATCTTGATTTCAACGTTTCGAGCGTAATCTTCGGAGAAAATATTACCGATACTAAACAAATAAAACGGCTAATTCTAATTAACTTATTTTTCTCTCAGTTTGTAATGCTCATAATTAATTATAACACAATTTCGGGGGAATTTGTCAAATTTTTCCCTTCAAGTCTTGTCTTTTATCTGTTGATTGTTGACTGGTGACTTCTGCCTCTAGGCCATTGGTAAACCCAACCTAGAAAAGTAGGGTAAACCGCCGTTATTAATAGAGTCAGGCAGATTACAATTACAGTGTAATTAATTATAGATAATTCTAACAATGCAACCAACTAATCCTAATCAATTTACAGAAAAAGCCTGGGAAGCCATTGTGCGAACCCCTGATATTGCTAAACAAAATAGTCAGCAACAAATTGAAAGTGAACACTTAATGAAGTCTCTAACGGAACAAGAGGGACTTGCAACCAGTGTCTTCAATAAAGCTAACATTAGTGTTCCGAAATTACGCGATCGAACCGAAGATTTTATTCGCCGTCAACCGAAGGTATCTAACCCTGGAGAGTCAGTTTATTTAGGTCGTAGTTTAGATAGTTTACTTGACAGGAGTGAGACGTTTCGCAAAGAATTTGAAGATGACTATATTTCCATTGAACATTTACTCTTAGCCTATTGTAAAGATGACCGTTTCGGCAAAAATTTGTTCAAGGAATTTGGTCTAAGTGAAAACAACTTAAAAGAGATTATTAAACAAGTGAGAGGAAATCAAAAAGTGACCGATCAAAATCCTGAAAATAAATACGAAGCCTTAGAAAAATATGGACGAGATTTAACCCAATTAGCCAGAGAAGGTAAACTTGATCCGGTGATTGGTAGGGATGATGAAATTCGCCGAACCATTCAAATATTGTCCCGTAGAACCAAAAATAATCCCGTTTTAATTGGGGAACCTGGGGTGGGTAAAACGGCTATTGTAGAGGGTTTAGCACAACGAATTATTAACAGAGATGTCCCTGAATCTTTACGGGATAGAAAGTTAATTGCTTTGGATATGGGGTCACTCATTGCTGGTGCAAAATATCGTGGAGAATTTGAAGAAAGATTGAAAGCTGTTCTCAAAGAAGTTACCGATTCTCAAGGTAATATTATCCTCTTTATTGATGAAATTCATACCGTTGTGGGTGCCGGTGCCACTCAAGGGGCTATGGATGCAGGGAACCTATTAAAACCGATGTTAGCACGGGGAGAATTGCGCTGTATTGGGGCAACAACCCTGGATGAATATCGGAAGTATATTGAGAAAGATGCAGCCCTAGAAAGACGGTTTCAAGAGGTATTAGTAAATGAACCGAATGTAGTGGATACCATTTCTATTTTACGGGGACTGAAAGAGCGTTATGAAGTCCATCATGGGGTTAAAATTGCTGACACTGCACTCGTTGCAGCAGCCATGTTATCTAACCGTTATATTAGCGATCGCTTCTTACCGGATAAGGCCATCGATTTGGTAGACGAATCAGCCGCTAAATTAAAGATGGAAATCACTTCTAAACCCGAAGAATTAGACGAAGTTGATCGCAAGATTCTTCAGTTAGAAATGGAACGCTTATCTTTACAAAAAGAAGAAGATGAAGTGTCCCGCGAACGGCTAGAAAAATTAGAAAAGGAATTAGCTGATCTTAAAGAGGAACAATCCCAACTTAATGCCCAATGGCAAGCAGAAAAAGAAGTCATTGATCAGATTCGGGAACTCAAAGAAACCATCGATCAAATTAACTTAGAAATTCAACAAGCAGAACGGGATTATGACCTTAATAAAGCGGCTGAATTACGCTATGGTAAACTGACAGATTTACAGCGACAAGTTAAAGAGTTAGAAAGCAAAATTGAAGAACGACAAACCACAGGTAAAACTTTATTACGGGAGGAAGTTGTCGAGTCAGATATTGCTGAGATTATCTCCAAATGGACAGGAATCCCTATCAGTAAATTAGTGGAATCTGAGAAGGAAAAACTATTACATTTAGAAGACGAATTACACGAGAGAGTGATTGGACAAGAAGAGGCGGTAACCGCCGTTTCAGAAGCAATACAGCGATCTCGTGCTGGACTTTCTGATCCCAATCGTCCGACTGCCAGCTTCATTTTCTTGGGTCCCACTGGGGTAGGTAAAACGGAATTAGCCAAAGCGTTAGCGAAGAATCTTTTTGATACCGAAGAAGCCATCGTTCGTATCGATATGTCTGAGTATATGGAGAAGCATAGTGTATCCCGTTTAATTGGTGCGCCTCCAGGGTATGTAGGCTATGATGAAGGGGGACAATTAACAGAAGCAATTCGTCGTCGTCCTTACTCAGTAATTCTCTTTGATGAGATAGAAAAAGCACACGCTGATGTCTTCAACATCATGTTACAAATTCTCGACGATGGACGCTTAACAGACTCTCAAGGTCGGGTAGTAGATTTCAAAAATACTATCATTATTATGACCAGTAATATCGGTTCTCAATACATTTTAGATGTAGCGGGAGACGATACTCGTTATGATGAAATGCGTTCTCGTGTCATGGACGCAATGCGTAATAATTTCCGTCCTGAATTTCTCAATCGTATCGACGAAATTATTATCTTCCACAGTTTACAAAAAGAACAACTACGAGAAATTGTTAAGCTACAAGTTCAACTTCTCAGAAATCGTTTAGAAGACCAAAAAATGTCCCTCAAATTAGCTGATGTGGCCTTAGATTTTGTTGCTGATATCGGTTATGATCCTGTCTATGGTGCAAGACCTTTAAAACGGGCGGTTCAACGGTACTTGGAAACTCCCATTGCTAAGTCAATTTTAAGGGGAGAATTTAAACCCGGGGATACTATTTTCACAGACGTTGAAGATGAAAGATTGACTTTCAAACGGCTACCTTCTGAGATGTTAACTGTTTAATTTGTCGGGTGGGCATTGCCCACCTTTTTTATGTAAAATTTATTTTCAATCATGAAAACTGATCCTATTTTTTATCGACTGTTTCAAGAATATCCGAGTAGTTTCTTTGAATTAATTGGAGAATCTACTAACTTAGTCGATGCTTATAAGTTTGATTCTTTTGAAGTGAAACAAACTGCATTTAGAATTGATGGATTATTTATTCCGAAAGCGTCTAATAGGGATAAAAAACTCTATTTTATTGAAGTCCAGTTTCAAAAGAATAATTATATTTACTCTAATCTCTTTTCTGAGATTTTTTTATATTTAGATAAAAATGATCCCTTTCAAAATTGGCAAGCTGTTGTTATTTACCAGAAAAAGAGTCTCGAACCCACAGAATTAACCCCTTACCAAGAATTATTGAACTCTGATAAAGTTATTCGTATCTATTTAGATGAATTATCCTCAGACACCTCTAGTCTTGGTTTAGATATAATAAAATTAGTGGTTAGTCAATCCCCAGAAGTTCCTCAAAAAAGCCAAACAACTCTTAAATCAAGCAACAGAAGAACTTAACGATAGACCCACTTGTCAAAATGTTCTTAATTTGATAGAAACTATTGTTATTTACAAGTTTCCAGAAAAAAGTCGAGAGGAAATCGAAGAAATGTTAGGATTAAATGATTTAAAGCAAACTCGCTTTTATCAAGAAGCCCATGACGAAGGTAAAGCAGAAGGTAAACTTGAGGCAAAATTAGAGTTAATTCCTACTTTGATTAAACAAGGGTTTACTATCGAAAAAACAGCTAGTTTATTAGAACTAGATATAGAATTAGTTAGAAAGTTAGTCTCATCTTAAGAATTAAAAAATTATTCTAACCCTTCCGTAAACAATTTTTTAGCTTGTGGTCTAGAGGGCAAATTAACACATTTGACTAATAAATGAATATCTAATTCTGGTAATAAAACACTATTATTAACCTGTTCATATTCTCCATGACGTAAATAGTAAATTGATAACTGATTATTTTGCCAAAACCAAACTTCTGTTACCTCAAATCGTTTATATTTTTCTAACTTATTAATTCCTCCACTGGTGAAGATAACTTCTATGGCTAAATCAGGATTTTCTCTAGTTTTATCGAGATAATAAGACTCATCAGGTTGAAACGATGCACCTTTTATTTCTGCTTCACGGGTTGCACTTCCCACAGGAAGATAATCAATATCTTTTTCACATAAATAGAGTTCAATTAAAAACCCTAATATCGTTTTAATTCTTTCATGTTCTTCCCCTGTTGTTGTCAGTTGAATTTGTCCATCTAAATAACTTATTTTCGCGGTTGATTGTTCATTAATAATAGATTGTATCGTTTTAAATTGTTGCCAATTATAGCAGCCTGGAAAAACAATAATTTGTTCAGCCGTCGAGTTAGTTTCTAGATTTAATTGTGTGGTCATATTATTATTTTTATTTCACAATTTTTCTATTTTCAATAATTATGCTCAGAAACTTAATAATATTATAACCCTATAAATTTTTGTCAGGGCTTAGGGGCATAACACTCTAGTAGGGGTTGAACAGTGTTCAACCCCTACGTATTGACGGATCTAGAGAATTTCGTTAATATAAAATCATATGCCCCCCTAGGGGATATACCCTAAGAAGAAGTTTTGCGATAAGTTAAGTAAAGTAAAGAAAAACTCATAATATACATAAAGGTTAACAAACGTTGATTTCTACCCCATCCACCGTGACCACTCATTCTCTAACGTCCCCCGATCACTCCTCTGCGGGTGAACCGTTTTTCAGTCGCCCAATGGTCAAAAATTGGCTCACCTTCTTGGCCGCTGGCTTTTTTGGTGTCTGTTCCCGTATTCATAGAAGCTCCCCTAGTGCGTTTCTGCCCTGAAATTAGCGTGATTATGACCGGGGGGTGGTTATGGTTAGCCTTTTACTTAATGAAGCGTCCTAAAACCCATTTATGGGGAGATTTGTTATTCGGGTTTAGTTGGAGTTGGTTAGCCGGTGCAATATACTGGGGTTGGTTTCGTTGGGAACCCTTAATCCATCTTCCGGTTGAATCTATCGGTGTTCCCGTTGCTGTGTGGTGTCTCTGGCGAAGATGGGGGAAAGTGGGTAATTTCTTTTACGTCGGTTCCCTGTTAGGAACTGCCATCACCGATGTTTATTTTTACGTTACGGGTTTGATTCCCCATTGGCGACAATTGATGCAAGTAGACCCCAGTTTAGCCACCCCTATCTTTCAATCTGCCTTAGAACAAGTGCAAACCCCCTGGGGGACCAGTTGGGCCGTGGTATTAGCTAATGCACTCTTGGGAATTGGATTATGGGCCATGCAAAAATCCGATCGCCATTGGTGGGCGTTATCAGGTGCGGTATTGAGTACAATCTTAGTAGATAGTCTATTTTGGGTTGCTGCTTCTTTTGCATAACTCGGTACAATGTAATAGGCTTTGTCCCTTGACTTATTCTTGTACTGCCACCCTGTCAAACATCTGTGGATAATCTCGCCAAGACTCCCCATCTGTTGCTAGATACTGCTAAAGGTAAACGTTATTTTCCTTTGGTAGGGAGGAATTATTGGACCATTGGCCGAGGAAGAGATAATGATTTTGCCATCGGCGATCATTGTATTTCTCGTAACCATGCCATTTTGCAATCTACAGAAACAGGAGATTTCTTATTAATTGATTTAGGCAGTCGAAACGGAACCTTTGTTAATGATCGTCGTGTCAGTATTCCTGTCACCCTGAAAAGTGGGGATAAAGTGACCTTTGGTAAGACTGATGTGGGGTTTTACGGTCCGCCCCGTCATCGCAATGATATCACCCCTCCAGAGTTGGCCGATCGCGATACAATGGTTTTACATGAACGTCGCTTAACCTCTGTGATGGTGGTGGATATGAGGAACTTTACCTCCTTAACCAGACAATTAGATGAAGAAATTCTGTCCTCTTTAATTGGTAACTGGTTTCGTCAGTCCGGTGAGATTATTCGTAACGCCGGCAGTTGGGTGGATAAATATATCGGTGATGCGGTGATGGCCATTTGGTTTCATGGAGAAAATGAAGTCACCCAAGGGGATGTGATGCAAATTTTTCAAGCAGTCTGCGATCTCAACCAGATGACTAAACAGCTAAGTGAAGAATATCCCGTTCCTTTTGAGTTAAAAATTGGTGCCGGAATTAATACCGGGTATGCTATGGTGGGTAATACTGGCAGTGGGGATCATCCTGATTATACGGCCATTGGAGACACGGTTAATGCAGCCTTTCGCCTAGAATCTGCCACAAAGGAGTTAGGGTTAGATGTAGCTATCGGAGAAGATACCTATCTCTATTCGGTGGACTTTAAAGACATTGATCAGTTATTTTCTCAGTACACGGTTAAGCTGAAAGGATATGAGCAACCAACCATTACCTATGGCATAACCTTTCAAGAGTTAGAGAAGTTATTAATTAATCATCAATAATTATCCTGCAATCCAATTCCCATGAAAACCACTGGGGACCCGAACCGGTAAATGAATGGTTGCAATGGGTTCAGATTGAAAATTGTTAGGATCAATGATCACAAAATCACTGGTCTGGGTGTTTTCATTATACACAAAAGTAACCACATAGCCATCTAATTCAGATTGACCATTACCACTGGGAATAAAGGCAGCTTCACCCCCATAACATCCAGGTTTAAATTGATGAATTTTATGATTGTTCTTGGCCAAATCATATTGAATTAATGAAGGAAAATAATTGGGGATTTGTTTCTTAGATAAGATTTCAGTGTCAATATGGGGGGCGTAACCAAAGCGATAAGCTTGCCCTAATTTTTCATTGTTGATGGTAGGAAAATCAACATAATGATCGTCTAGTTTCTCTGACACAATAGCATGAGTTTTCAGATCAATAGACATTCTTTGCAAGTTGGATTTATTACTTAAAATCGCTTGCCAATGACTTTCCATATTAATCTCAGGATAGTGAACAAAATCAATAACTATTTTCTCATTTTCCTCAAATCCATTCATAAAATGCCACACCCAAAAAGGATCAGTTTTGATGTAAATTGGCTTTTTATTGCTATCATGACGATCCACTAAAATAATGGTGGTTCCTTGTTCGGGTTGCCATAGAAAAGGCTTTTTATTGGCTTTTGCTTGTTCTAAATTAAATACGAGGGGACAATCAAAAAAGATAGCATAATTCTCTGTAAGAACCATATCATGAAACATGACCGGCCGAGGAATATCAATGGCTGTTTCTCTGATAATCGTATTGTTTTGATCGGCAATATAATAATGTAAATACGGAGCATTAAAAAAAGAATAACGATAAAAATGTAACTCTCCCGTCTTAGGATCTAGTTTAGGATGGGCCGTCATTGATTGTTCTAATTGTCCTTGAAAATTCCACTCTCCTATGGTGTCTAAATTCTTATCAATTTCGTAAGGTAAACCAATTTCATATAATGCTAACAATTTATCGCCATAACCAATAACATTAGTATTAGCATAATTTTTGAATTTTAATTCATCTAGTTCTTGACCTTCAAACATTTCATAAACCAGTCCACTGGTGGTTATCCAGCGATTTTTATAACTGACTTCTCCGTTGTTAAAATAAACCCCATGTAACATACCATCCCCCTCTAAAGGATAATTATATGAACTTGGTTTAAACATAGGATTAGGACCATTTCTAACATACATTCCCTGTAATTCTTGGGGAATATGACCCGATATTTTTAAATTCGTAATATCCACTTCTTTAAATACCGGTGCATTAATTCCTTGTAAAAAACTATTGTTACTTTTCCAACTTTTATAGGATTTATACTGTTTATAAATGGGACTGGATTGACTGGGCAATTGATGATAGGCGATCGCAGTCATGGCCGCCAGGGAAGATTGAATTAAAAATTGTCTTCTTTTCATAATATTTTTTCTTAAAATTGAGTATTTTTAAGCATTTTTTGAGCAAGTTTCGTATCAATTGAAATCCCTTCTGTGGGAAAATGGCGCATAATATCAATAGCGGTCCATCCCTCTTCTCCTTGATGAATAGCTGCGGAAATTAATGCTCCTCGAATGGCATAAAATCCATTAGAATTAGGATGGGTACTAAATACTTCTCCCATGCTTTTTAATAAGTCTTCCATTAAAGGCGTTCTTAATAAACGAGAAAACCTAACCCCGTCTATAGTATGGCGTTTTTGCAAGGTTTTTCTTAATTCTAATAGGGCTTCTTCGTCAAATTGACTGGCATAAAAAGCAAATTCTTTGGTAATTCTACCTTCTTTTGCGTAAATTTCTAAAGAATCAACCGATAAAGAAAACTTTAACGGCCCATAAATTAAATAAAGAGTTTCTGCACTGAAAACAGGCCGGGGCATTAAAGGAATTAAAAATAAAGAAATCCCTAAGCAAATACGAGTGATACACTTCATTTTTGGTATAAAAAGCTACTATTTTTTTACTCATCTTTTCTGATTCTGTTCACTCTAATGCAGCTTTTAGAGTTGACCCATATTTACTAACAAAATTTTAAGAAATAATTGCTCCAATAACTTATGGAAACTAATTTTCAAGAAAATAGGGAGCGCCGAAGAGGGAATCTAACGTTAAGAGATGGTAAAGAATAGGTTACATCTCTTCTCCATTCTCGACAGTCGTTATAAAATACTATTGAGAACAATTTTTATTAACTTCTCAGTCAGGGGTAAGGAGTCAAGACAAAGTGTGTTCTACTGTCTGTGATTAGTAGAGAGCTAAAAACCAGTCAACTCAAGACCTTTTCAGTAGTGATCTCAGGGAGGGTCAAAAATAAGGGATAAAGTGGGTTAAATAATCCCTTATAATTAAAGTAGAAAGCCCTATTGTTTATTGCTTTAAGAATAAGCATAGAGCAAATCTTAGATTGTCTCAGCCAATAACGGTCATTAATTCAGTGAATTGATAGGAGAAAGTATCATGATAGATAATGCTTTAGGAGCCGTAACGAACGAACAAGACCATAGTCAAACCATCGGCGAACAAATTGGAGCCACCGAGGAACAATTAATTAATTATTTAAGACAACATAATGAAATTGAGATGATTGCTCCTGTTCTGATTGGGGTCTTTGTTACCAGTCGATTTCAACTCCGTGGGGCTAATGCGTTATTGGTGAATTTAGCAGTTGCTAGTTTATGTCGACAAGTTTTTGCTACTATCAAAAGTCAAACCCCAACAACACAAAGAACCGAAGCAACAAACGGTAGAATGAACTCAACTGATGAATCTGAAAGTGAATATCAAATCGTTCATTCTGTTCCTGGAAGAATCCGTATTAAAGTTCCTCAACTCGCAGAAGATGCTGACTTTGCCAGACGATTAAAACAGTTATTAAATAACGATGAATATGTTATTAAAGTTCGCGTAAACCGTTCTGCTGCATCGGTTGTCATCAACTATGATGGGCAAGGGGTATCCGATATGGAGCTTGGTTTACGATTACTCAGTATTTTGAATGAAGCAAAAGAAACTGAAGGAGTAGGGAGCATGGGTTAGAAGAATTCATAATCATTAAAAATACAAAAAGACAACGAGGAAACCCTCAAAACTATAAGGATAAAAAATGAAATGAAATCCCTACCTTTGATGATTCATCAAGTCCCTGGAAGAGTAAGGGTTAGAATACATCGTTTAAGTTATGATCAATCCTTTGCTAAACTTCTTAAGGAACATTTGATAACAGTAAAGGGGATAAAAAAGGTACGTTTAAATTGTTGGTCAGCTTCTGTTATTATTCATTATGAAAAAAATAGAAATATCAATATTCATTATCAGATTCTTTTGAGTATTAACCAAGCAGAAACCACTAACGGGGTTCGCCCAAAAGAAGATAGTAATAACAGTAAAAAGCTAGAGGAATGGTCGAGTCTAACCTATCCAGGGTTAGCCACCCTTTTCTCCTTAACTGCCCTCAAAATCAAACTACCCGGTTTAAGATTGATCGCGATTTTAATGTTACTGCGGGCTGCGTTTCCTGTGGTACAAAGGGCTTATGATAGTGTTGTTAATCAGCAAAAACTGAATATTGATTGTATCGACACCTTAGCTTTAGTGTTTAGCGGTTTACAAGGGAAAATAGTCACCCCATCTTTAGTTATTACTCTCCATGAACTCGGCGATATTATTAGGGAAAAAACCGCCCGTTCCACTGAAACGAAAACCAGCAATTTATTAGATACCATTGGCAATTTTGCCTGGGTAGAACGAAACGAAACCATTGTTTCGGTTGAAAGTCATACCGTAGAAATTGATGAAATTGTTGTTGTTTATCCAGGGGAAAAAATACCAGTGGATGGCATTGTGATTAAAGGAAATGCCACTATTGATCAACAACAATTAACCGGGGAATCAATGCCCATTGTTGCCGAAAAAGATACCTATGTTTATGCTTCAACCTTGGTAAGATCAGGAGAAATACGCATTAAATCCGAACGTATTGGACACAATACCCGTGCAGCAGCCAGCTTTGAATTACTAGATAAAGCTCCAGTTCACGACACTCGAATGGCGAACTATGCCGCGAACTTAGCTGAACAGTTAATTATGCCCTCATTATTATTATCAGCCATTATTTTAACGGTTACTAGAGATCCCAGTCGAGTGGCTTCTATTCTGACTTTAGATTTTGTTACGGGGATTCGCGTTTCTATGCCCACTGCCTTTTTAGGTGCCTTAAATCATACCACCCGTCATGGCATTTTAGTGCGGAGTGGTCGCACCTTAGAACTCTTATCAGAAATTGATACCATTGTCTTCGATAAAACGGGAACCTTAACCCAAGGAAATATTGAAATTGTTCACATCGAAACCGTGGACCAAGGGTTAGACCAAAATAAACTCCTGCAACTGGCCGCATCAGCCGAACAACGTATTACTCACCCCGTCGCCGAAGCCATCGCCCATTATGCTACCAAACGAAACATAGACATCTTACCCCGTCAATCTTGGGATTATGAGGTGGGGTTAGGCATGGTAGCCACCATCGACGGACAAACGGTTTTAGTGGGGAGTGAGAAGTTATTAACCAGTAAAGGCGTGACGGTTATTGAAACAGTCACTCAACAAAAAAATGCGGGGTTGTCCCCTGTGTATGTGGCCTGTGATGGGGTGTTTCAGGGCATTCTCTATTATAGTGATCCCCTGCGTCCCCAAAGTGCCAAATTGATCCATTCCTTGCAACGAGACTACGGAATGGAAGTGCATCTGCTCACAGGGGATCACCAAAAACGGGCGACAGAGGTAGGAAAACAGTTAAATATCCCCCCTTCTCAGGTTCATGCAGAGGCATTCCCCGAAGATAAGGCAAAAATTGTTCAAAACTTGCATCATAGCGGTAAAACCGTCGCTTTTGTCGGGGATGGCCTCAATGATTCGGTGGCCTTAGCCTATGCAGATGTGTCCATTTCCTTTGAAAACGGTTCCGATATTGCCAGGGAAACCGCAGATGTGGTGTTGATGAATAACGACTTAAACGACTTATTAGAGGCCATTTCCATTGCCCAACAAACAAAACAGTTAATCACCCAAAATACTTTAATGGTGGTTGCCCCGAATATAGCAGCCTTGGGGTTAGCCACCACTGTCGGCCTTAACCCATTGTTAGCCACCCTGGTTCATAATGGAACTGCGATCGTGGCTGGCTTGAATAGTTTACGTCCTTTGGTTCAACATAAACTCGAAAGCAACTAACATAGGAGATCGAAATCATGTCACCGATACACTGGGATAAATCTGTATTAACTTTCCACGTTAAAGAAATCATCGAAGATCATCATCACAAGGGTGATTCTTCTGGGGTGTTGGGTTTAGGGGCAATTTTGCTGGGAACCCTTGCCCTCCCTGTCGCCGTTAAATTTGGACGGCCCGTTCTCAAGTCTATTATTAAAACAGGTTTATCCCTTTCTCCCCAAACCCTAGAAACCCCTTCTAATACCAAATCTCAAAAGTAACTCGACAGTGTAGCTATAGATTACTGTAGGGGTCAACGGCCGTTGACCCCTACCATAACCCTAATAATTAAACAGAGGCCATCGGCCTCTGTTTAATACTTCAACTCCGAACCCCGACCTCCTAACTGCTAACTCAACTTATGGAGCTTTCGTTGTAGCTTTCAGACTGAGAAGCGGGTAGGGATGCCTTTTGTGCTTGTTCTGCAATGACTTCTGCTTTCGCCTCTGCCACGAGATCCGCCATAACCTCTCCGGCTTCAGCAAAGGTTCCTTTTGTTTTTTCGTAGAGAACAACGCCGGTTTTGACCGTTGCCTTGGCCACCGGTTTGAGTAAGGGAAGAACCACAGGCGTGATCACTAAGGCCCCCAGTCCAATGGCTATGGTTCGATTAGGATTATTTTGATAGGCTTTTTTTAGGGTTTCTAACATTTTTTCTTCCTCATCAATCAATTAGCTATGGGGGGAAAACTTAGGACTGCCTTAGATTCTCTAGGTCTTCCACTACTTGTATTATACCACTATCAACAGAAACTAACTTAAGTTAAATAGCCCCCATTTTCGCCTATTTTTCCCTCTCCATTTAACACATAAATACCGGCTGAATTAGCCTGAACCATAAAAGAAAGGGTATTACTATTTACCTCGATCTTTTTACCGGTTACTGCATCAGAATAAGTCCCATTTTTGACATTATTAATAGTAATTTGTTGGTCGCTGCCAATGGTTAACCCCACCGCAACATAACTATTACTCCCTGCATCTTCTCTGACAAAACTCATGGCATTTCCCCACTCATTCACCTGACTCATGGCCCCTTTTTGTAGTGCCGGAATACGACTACGAATGAGGTTTAACCGTTGAATATGTTGATAAAGAGGATGACTTTGGGTGGTTTGAATGGTATCTTTTTCGAGATGGGGACCATAATAAGCCCTTCCCGTTTCATCTAAGGTATCATCATTACCAATAATATCCTGGGGTTTTCCTTTCATAAATTCGATTTCTTCCCCAAAATAGAGACAAGGAATACCTCTGATCGTCCACAATAAATTATAAGTAGCCGCCGCCCATTCTGTCTCACCTTGGAAACGAAAGCGAAAGTCATTATCGGGTCCGACATCATGGTTTTGTAAAAAGGTGACTAAAGTGGTTGCATCCCCATAAACCCAATCATTGGCTAAAATAGCCCCAATACCATTAAAACTGCCCCGACTGACATTATCCCGAAAGGTAGAAAACAGCGAAAAATCTAACACTGAGAAACCAGAGTCACCCCCAGAGTTCGGATCTTTGGGATCATCTCCTAAACGAGTGTACCACCAAGGGCGTAAAAACGAGGGTGCATTGTCATCGCCGAATAAATCACCCCATCCCGTCCCTTTCACCAGGTTTTCCCCAAACACAAATAAACCAGGTTTATGGGCCTTCCAAGCATTGATATATTCTAATAAATTATTGCGCTCAACGTGCTTGACGGTATCGATGCGTAGCGCGTCCACACCCATGTCTAAATACTGACAAATAGCATTGATCAGATAATCTTTGACATTGTCTCGTCTCGTGGCCAAGTCAATGGTATCCCCTGCCATATGTTTAGTCTGAATAGAAACATTTTCCCAGTCTCCCCCGGCCATAAACCCGTCTTGATGATACCATTCGGGGTCAAGATTATTGGCATCGATACCAAAAAAGCGGTTAGGGTTATACCCTTCTTTGGGAACAGTTTCCCCGGTCAGGGGATCAACTAAGGGGACGACTCCCTCAGCATCAGAAGTTTGTCTTTCTTTGAACCAGTCAGGGGCCACCGGGTTATCATTATCTTCTTTAAACTCGTTTTGATAGTTGCCTAAGTTGCCTTGATAGGGACCATAGTTAACTTGTCCCTGTTGTGATCCTTGGGGGACAAAATATTTAATGGGAAGATGATCGATCCACACTTTGCCCCTGATACCGTATTGACAGGAATGGTTAACCACCACATCTTGTATGATTTTTATGCCTCTTGCATGGGCCTCATTGATTAAATCTTGATAGGTGGCATCGGGAGACTCTAAACGGGGATCGATCTTGGTCCAGTCATAACCGTGATAACCATGATAGTCTAAACCGCTTCTATTTTCGATAGGAGGGGTGATCCAAATAGCGGTAAACCCTAAGTCTTTGATATAGTCTAATTTTTGAATTAATCCTTTAAAGTCCCCTCTCCAGTGAGGATCTTCTGCTTCTCCTGCTGCGTTAAACTTGATGCGATCGCGACAGAAAAAGTTATTACTGGGATCACCATCATAAAAGCGAGTGGTAATCAGAAAATAGATGGTTTCTTCTCGAAAGTCTCTCGGTTCGATCTGACTGCCAACACTGTAGTAAAAGTCTGCATAGGTTTCATTATCGGCACCATCAATGATTAAAAATCTCACATTAGTGGTGGTGTCTAGGAGCATTTTTGGCCCGGTTAACCCATTGATGGCGTTTCCTTGAACATAAATATTACTGTGGGTGGTGGGTTCAGTGCCATCGTTGGTATAGTAAGCAATGATGGGGGTTTCACGGGGATCGGTAATGGTAAAACGAGGGGCGATCGCTTCTTGATAGTTGCCTGAGTCTTCACTCGCTGTAATGGTGGGTTTTCTGAAGTCTGCGTTCGGATCAATGGTATAAATAAATTCAAAAATAGCCCCCATTTCTCCCAATGCGTTACGTCCAATACAACGCAAAGTCGTGTTAGTTTCGATTAAAATGGGTTGCTCATAAAGGTTTGATTGAACACTGGGTGTTGTGCCATCGGTTGTATAGTAGATAGCATCGTCTTCGTTGTCACTTGAGAGGGTAACACGCTGTGATTCTTGATAGGTTGCCCCTTTTGGCATAGCGGTAATCACAGGAATGGCAGGCCGTTGGGGGTTTTGATCGTACCAGTTATCCTTTAAAAACCATCCTTCCCTATTTCTGCTTAAGTTATCGGTTTGTTTCCCACTGCCATCATTAAAGATAATCTTCGCTGTTTCAACTTCTGGGAAATGATAACCATACCAGTCATTCCCCTCTGCTGTCATGGGAACCCCTGGCCATTCAAGGGTGGGGGAAGTGGGACTGGTATCCCAATAGTAAATATTAACGGTTTTTTGCCAGGAGGTGGGCCGTTTAAAATGGACCACTAGGGGAGTGATGGGGGTGTCAGGGTGGCGATCGTACCATTTATTATTCAAGTACCAACCGTCTCCTTCTCGTTGTAAGTCCCTCGTTTGTTGTCCCTGGCCATCATTAAAGATGAAACGGACCCTATCTACTCCTGAAAGGCGATAGCTATACCAGTCATCCGCTTCTGCTGTCATGGGAACCCCTGGCCAGGATACTGAGTTAGAAGAGGGATAGGTGTCCCAATAATAAACATTAATGGTTTGTCCCCAAGAGGAAGGACGCTTAAAGTAGATGAGGAGATCGGCCATTGTTGAGGTTTCCCTTATGCTGTTGTAAGCTCAACCTATCATGTTGCTGTTCTACTTTTTGACACCCTTACAATGTTTTAAGGAGACTAGGATAATAATCAAATACAAAAATTGGTAGGGGCATAATATATTATGCCCCTACACCGTATTTTATTAAGTCGTAAACGGCTGTATTTATTCATCAGGGGTTATCTTGCGGTGGGCAATATTAATATGAACCATGATAATTTTTTATCTTGAATGAGTATTGCCCACCCTACAGATAAGATGATACTTTTTAATATTTTTCTTGTATTTTACTAATTATAGTTATCTGGCATAGTTTATAATGGACTGGCTTGAAACATCAATCAAATGAATTATCTTAAGAAATATAAATAAGTTATTAGTTATTAACTCTCTCCCTGCTCCGGCTCTCCCTTCTCCCCTGCTTATCTCAACTTTAACATTACTTTCCAACCACTAATTATCAATGTCCAGTTATTCAGAATCAAACCCTAATCCTAATATTGCTACCAGTAAATCTCCTCATACTGATTATCGTCCCCTTGAGGTTAAGAAATTAACCCCAATGTATCAACATTATGTGAAAGTCAAACAACAGTATCCTAACGCTTTATTACTATATAGAGTCGGTGATTTTTTTGAATGTTTTTTTCAAGATGCTGTTACCATTTCTCAAGAATTAGAGTTAATGTTAACCAGCAAAGAAGGGGGAAAAGAAATCGGTAGGGTTGCCATGACTGGGGTTCCTCATCATGCTTTAGACCGCTATAGTCGTTTATTAGTAGAAAAAGGCTATGCTGTGGCGATTTGTGACCAAGTAGAAGACTCGGCCCAAGCGGCAGCCCAAGGGCGAATGGTAGAGCGAAAAATAACTAAACTTTTAACTCCAGGAACCCTAACCGATGAGGGAATGTTATCAGCAAAACAGAACAATTATTTAGCTGCGGTTGTCATTGCCGGGGAACACTGGGGACTTGCTTATGCTGACATTTCAACGGGGGAATTTTTTACTACCCAATCAAAAGAATTAACTAATCTCAATCTAGAGTTATTGAGGCTACAACCAGCCGAGATTTTAATCCCTACCAATGCCCCTGATATTAACAGTTTATTGCGCCCTGGTGAGAAGTCTCAATATTTAGCTGATGTCTTACCCGATTGTTTTTGTTATTCCCTGCGATCGCAAACGCCTTTTACTCTAAATGAGGCAAAAAGTAAGCTATTAATTAACTTTCGTGTTCGGTCTTTAGAAGGGTTGGGTTGTGACCATTTACCCCTGGCGATTCGAGCAGCCGGAGGGTTATTAGAATACATCGAAGATACACAAAAGGCTCATCAAGTTCCCTTACAATTATTACGCACTTATAATCAAGTTGACTTTCTGATTTTAGATTATCAAACCCGTCGTAATTTAGAAATAACTCAAACCGTCAGAGATGGTAGTTTTCATGGTTCGTTATTATGGGCGTTAGACCGCACCTGCACAGCAATGGGGGGTCGTGCTTTACGCCGTTGGTTATTAGAACCTTTAATCAGCATTAAGGGAATTGTTGCCAGACAAAACAGCATACAAGAGTTAATTGATAATCCGACTTTACGGCAAGATATTAGACAGTTATTACGCAGTATTTACGACTTAGAAAGAATTAGCGGCAGAGTGGGGGCAGGAACAGCTAATGCTAGGGATTTATTGTCTTTAGCAGAATCATTGGTTAGGTTAAAAGAGTTAGCAGAATTAGCGTTACAAGGTGAATCTGCTTATTTGAAAGCCTTACAAAATCTTCCCCCAGATTTAGAAAAATTAGGTCAATATGTGATCGATCATTTAGTGGAGTCTCCCCCCTTACATTTAAAAGATGGCGGTGTTATTCGAGACGGAATTAATGCTGATTTAGACACCATGCGAAAACGGCTAGAAGATGACCGTCAATGGTTAGCTAATTTAGAAATTACAGAGAGAGAAAGGACAGGAGTTTCTAACTTAAAAGTTGGGTATAATAAGACCTTCGGCTACTATTTAAGTATGCCTCGAAGTAAAGCGGCCCAAGCACCCGATAATTACGTTAGAAAACAAACATTAACCAACGAAGAACGCTATATTACCCCTGAGTTAAAAGAACGAGAAACCCGTATTTTAACCGCACAAGATGATCTCAATAAATTAGAGTACGAAATTTTTGTAGAATTGCGTTTAAAAGTAGCAGAAAAAGCTCAAGAAATTCGTAAAATTGCTAAAGCAGTGGCTGCTATTGATGTGTTATCAGGGTTAGGGGAAATTGCCGTATTTCAAGGTTATTGTCGCCCCGAAATTTTGGACAGTCGCTTAATAGAAATCACAGACGGTAGACACCCTGTGGTCGAACAATCTTTAGGGTTTGGTTTATTTGTGCCTAACTCCACTAATATGGGGGATAATCAACAAGAAACTAGCCCTGATTTAATCATTTTAACGGGTCCCAATGCCAGTGGAAAAAGCTGTTATTTAAGACAAGTTGGCCTCATTCAATTAATGGCCCAAACCGGTAGTTTTGTCCCTGCTACAGAAGCAAAATTAGGCATTAGCGATCGCATTTTTACACGTGTAGGTGCAGTAGATGATTTAGCCACGGGACAATCAACATTTATGGTAGAAATGAATGAAACGGCTAATATTTTAAATCATGCTACTGAAAAATCCTTAATTTTATTAGACGAAATTGGCCGAGGAACGGCAACGTTTGACGGACTTTCTATTGCTTGGGCAGTGGCGGAATACTTAGCAACAGAAGTACAAGGGAGAACGATTTTTGCGACTCATTATCATGAATTAAATGAACTGGCTTCTATTCTTTCTAATGTGGCTAATTATCAAGTTACAGTGCAAGAATTACCCCATGAAATTGTCTTTTTACACCAAGTTAGACCGGGTGGGGCTGATAAATCCTATGGCATTGAAGCCGGAAGATTAGCCGGGTTGCCGACTTCTGTTATTAGTCGAGCAAAACAAGTGATGAATCAAATAGAAACTCATAGTAAAATTGCCCTGGGATTACGAGAAGGAATTAGTCAAGTTAATCCTAATAAAAACAAAAATAATAAAGCTGACTTAATCGAGCAATTAGATATTTTTGATGATTTTTAAACTCCTATGAATGAAAACACTATCCACTCTCAATATAATAAACTTGCTAAAAACTATGATAAACGCTGGCAAAATTATCATCATAATAGTTTATCCTTTCTGAAAAATTGGGTAAATATTTCTTCTACTTCTACCATCTTAGACGTGGCTTGTGGGACAGGAATTTTTGCAGAAATGTTACTTCAAGATAATCCTCATTTAGAGATTATTGGGGTTGATATTTCCTCAGAAATGTTAACCATAGCTAAGCAGAAATGTCAAGGTTATGATCAAGTTAAGTTCTATCAAAGTTCGGTGACTGCTTTACCCTTTGAAAGTCATAAGTTTGATTATGTTATTTGTGCCAATGCGTTTCATTATTTTGATAATCCCATCATTGCGTTAATGGAAATGAAGCGACTGGTTAAACCCAATGGTCAAATTATAATATTAGATTGGTGTCGAGATTATTTAACCATGAAAATTTGTGACTTAATTTTAAAACTATTTGATCCTAGTCATAAAAATTGTTATAGTCAAGCAGAATTAAGTCAATTTTTAGCCTCTACAGAATTAACAATTATTGACAATACTAAATTTAGTTTTAGTTGGGTTTGGGGTTTAATGGTATTTACAGTAACCCCTAAGTTTTCTTAGTAATTTCTTAGTCAGGTGGGCAGTGCATCGGCGGACAATACTTAATCAAATTTAATTAGTAGGATGGAAACTGCATCAGCTTACTAAAGAATAAGCCCCATTTTGACAAAAATCACCCTTTAGTTAGATGAAAAGTTATATTAAACCTGTTAATTTTAAGATTATATTGACTGAAACAATATAATCTAACTTATGAATTATGAACAATTCTTAAACTTGTATAGTGAGGCGGTTTTAACCTCTTTAAGTTTTTTCTGGAAAGCATTATGGGCATTTATTTTAGGTTATATTGTCAGTAGTGCCATTCAAGTTTTTGTAACCCGTGAAAGAATGCAAAAAACCATGGGAAAAGCAGGAAAAAAGAGTATTGCTTTAGGTACGTTTTTCGGCTTTATTTCAAGTTCTTGTAGCTTTGCTGCGTTAGCAACCACTAAATCTTTATTTAAAAAAGGTGCTGGTTTTATTCCTTCTTTAGCTTTTTTATTAGCATCAACTAATTTAGTCATTGAATTAGGATTTATTATTGCTATCTTTTTAGGATGGCAATTTGTTGTCGGGGAATATGTAGGGGGTGTTTTATTAATTCTTTTTACTTGGGAAATTGTCAGATTAACTCGTCCCAAAAAATTAATTAGAAACGTACGAAGAAAATTAAACGACACAGAAGGAGAAGAAAAAAGCGATACGGATACACCCAACTGGAAAGAAAAAATACAAAGTAAACAAGCATGGAAAAAAGTTGCTAAAAAGTATTTTATGGAATGGGGTATGGTATGGAAAGATGTTACCTTTGGTTTTACGATAGCGGGAATTATTGCTGCGTTTGTTCCTCAATCTTTTTTCCAAACCCTGTTTATTAATGCTGGTAATAATCCGGGATTTTTCTCCATTTTAGAACATACCATTATCGGTCCAGTGGCAGCCTTTTTTACTTTTATTGGTTCAATGGGAAATATCCCCTTAGCCTCTATTTTATACAGTAACGGGGTTAGTTTTGCCGGGGTAATGGCTTTTATTTTCAGTGATTTAGTGGTGTTTCCTGTAATACGAGTAAATGCTAAATATTACGGTTGGAAACTAGCCTTATATATTGTTGCTGTCTTTTTAGGGGCATTAGTAGCAACCTCAATCGTCATGCACTATGGTTTTGCTGCTTTGAATTTACTTCCTGATAGTAGTAATAGTCAAAGTGTCGCCCAAACCGAACGATTTGCTATTGATTATACCTTTTGGTTAAATCTCGTGTTTATCGCCATAACAGGATATTTAGCTTGGTTAAACTTTGGCGGAAAAAGTAAGAAGAAACAACAAGAGCATAGTCATAAAGATAATAGTAATGGTGGTAAAAAAGGAATTATAGAAAAATTAGTTTTTTGGTTAGCTATTTTTTCTTTTATCTGGTTAGCTGGGGGGTTAATTGCGATGGTTTAGTTATATAGCTAGTCTATTGCAATCATGAACCTACTTGTTGAGAAGAATGAACAGGGAATTCCGGAACGGGGAACGGAGAACGGAAAATTTTCACAACTCATTTAAACTGGCCATAGCAGTACAAAAAAGGTGTTTGTCACCCCGGTTCAGAAGTTCCCCACGTCCCACTTAATTAGAATATTGATACACTTCATTGAAAACCGCTATATTAGGGCAAAATCGCGCTACTCTAGAAATAGACAGCAAAGCAGGACAAGATTATTATGGGTCTAACCAATGTCATCAAGGTCTTGTTAATTGAGGATAATCTAGCAGAAGCGAGACTGTTGCAAGAAGTGCTAAAAGGGGCAACAAGGCAAGAATTTCAGTTAGTCCATGAAAAACGGCTAAAAGACGCTCTAAAGCAGCTAGAAACCCACACATTTGACATCATATTACTCGATTTGACCTTACCCGATAGTCAAGGTCTAGATTCTTTGTCCCCGATTATTAATCATAATTCTCATATTCCTATTGTGGTTTTAACCAATATGAATGATGAAGAATTGGCCTTAGAAGCAGTTAGAAAAGGAGCGCAAGATTATCTCGTTAAACGCCACATCACCTTAGATATTTTAGTTCGTTCCATTTGTTATGCCATTGAACGTAAACAGATGGAAAAGCAATTAAAAAAAAGCTAATCAAGACCTAGAAAAAAAGAGTGGAAGAAAGAACGATTCAATTATTAAAAGCACAAGAATTAAACCAACTAAAATCTGAATTCGTTTCTATCCTCTCCCATGATTTTCGCAATCCTCTCAATACAATTTTATTATCAACAGGATTATTAGAGGATAGTCACGACCAATTAACCAGAGAGCAGCAATTATCCTATTTTCAGATGATTCGCCAAGCGGTTCAAGACATGAATCAACTACTGAACGAAGTTTTGTTATTAGGAAAAGCTGATTCGGGAAAATTAAAACCTAACTTTGAGCAGCTTAATCTTAAGGAATTTTGTCAAAAAATTCTTCATTCTTTACACCTTTCTTTTGAAGATAAAAACCAAATTGTGACTCAATTTAAAGGAAAGTTTGAAGAAGAATTATGGGATGCTAAATTACTTTGGCATATTTTACATAATTTATTAAATAATGCCCTTAAATATTCTCCTCAAGGGGGCCAGATTTTTTTTGATATTATTGCTGATGAAAAAATAGTGACTTTTCGCATTGAAGACCAAGGAATTGGTATTTCTCAAGCATCACAAAAACATCTTTTTGAAAGCTTTTATCGCGCTGATAATGTAGAAAATATTTCAGGAACCGGATTAGGTTTGTCCATTGTTCGTAAATGTGTAGACGCTTACCAAGGAGATATCTTTGTAGACAGTCAGTTAAACAAAGGGACAACCTTTACAGTTATTTTACCCCGACAGCAACCAGTTATGAGTAAAATAGAAAAAAGTATCGAACAAATATAGTTATGAGTTGGGTATTATGAGTACACAAAAAGATTCTCATCCTAGCGAATTTACTCGCACTCCTCCTTGGGGAAGGGTGACTATGTTAGAAGAAGGCCCCCGTTATCGCATTAATCGCATTGAAGTTAATCCCGGACAACATATCAGTACCCAAATGCACTATCATCGTAGTGAACATTGGATAGTCGTTTCAGGAACCGCTAAAGTTATTTTTAATGGGGAAGAACATCTTTTAAAACAAAAAGAATCGACCTATGTTCCCATGAATACTCGTCACCGAGTTGAAAATCCTGGGGTTATCCCTTTAGTGATGATTGAAGTTCAAAATGGAGAGTATTTAGGGGACGATGATATTATTCGTTTTACAGAAGAATAAAGCAATCACTCAGACACATTCATCAGTAAAGATGGTATAATAATGTTGTCAGGAATAACTCATATTTTTAGTGAAAAGTCTTAAAATAATCTGGATTTTTGTTATTATATGGCCAAATATTCGATAGAATGAAAAAGGGGAGTTAGGGTTAAGAATATAGCCACAGCTACCAGCCAACTGAAGAACGAGGAAACAGGAGGAATGAAGATGAAAATCTTAGTGAGCATACTTCTGTTAACCCTGGTTTTGTTATTCATCAATGGCTCTAAACCTGACCTAACACAGAGATTATTAATCTCACGGGAATGTATCGGTTGTGATTTAGAAAATGCAGATTTACAACAGTTAGATTTAGAAGGCGTGAACTTAGAAAAAGCGAATTTGAAACACGCTAATCTCCACGAAACTAACTTAAATAAAGCCAATCTAAAAAATGCGAATCTACAGCAAACAAGGTTAACAGACGCTCAATTAAAACAAGCGAATCTAACCAAAGCTAATTTATTTGAAGCTAATCTATCTAACAGTAATTTAGAAGAAGCTATCTTAAAAGAAGCTAATCTCATCAATACTAATCTCAATAAAAGTATTATAAAAAATGCTAACTTATACAAAGCTTTACTAACAGGAAGTAAGCTATCTCATGCCAACTTAGAAGGAGCTAACTTAGAAAAAGCTGATTTATCAACCTATAAAGAATTACCCACTTTATTAAATCATACTAACCTGAAGAAAGCCAACCTCAAACAAAGTGATTTAGAAGGAGCTTGGTTAGTGAAAGCCCAATTAATAGAAGCTAACTTACAACAGAGTAATTTGAAATATGCTAACCTAAAAGGAGCCAATTTAGCCGGTTCAAATTTAAAAGAATCAAAGTCAACTTATGCCATTTTAGACCAAGTCAATTTCTGTGGTACAATGATGGAAAACGGAGCCATTTCTTTAAAAGGATGTTCAGTTCAGGGAATATATGATTTCTCCCCTATTAATCATCGCAAGCATTACTCTCTTAGTCGCCGTTTCAATTAACACAATTTTTAAAGGTGATTATGGTTGGTTTAACCGTCTTCGTCGTCCCCAATGGTTAACCTTTGAATGGGCAATTCCTTTCATTTGGATATTCGTATTTATTTGTGGGGTTTATTCAGCTTATCAACTTTGGATAAAACAACCAGGAAAAACTGAAACCTGGTTATTAATGGCAGGGTATTTATTATTAGAAATATTGATCATGGCCTATACCCCTGTTATGTGTAAACTGCGGAGCTTACAAGTAGGAACAATTATCGGTGCAACCGGTTTCTTTTGGGGGTTAATTCTCGCTGTTTTAGTCTGGCCAATCTCACAAGAATCAGTCTTTTTATTATTACCTTACTTATTATGGAGTCCCATAGGAACTTATGTTACCTGGGATATGATTTCACTCAATCCTTTAGATAAATAATTAAGAATTAAAAAACTAAGAATTAAGAATTAAAAATTGAGAATTTCCCACTTCTTATATAGTCTCATTGGCGGTTCTTTTTGTGTTAAAATAAGAAAGAATAACTTATTTAAAACCATTGACATTAATATTAAGCTTTTTTGTCAATTTTTAAGGCAATTGTCCTTTAAACTGTCCCTGTTAACGGAGTTAAGAGACTTATGACCATCCCTCAAGATAGAATTATCCCCACAGACTTGAGTAATGAAATGTCCCGTTCATATTTAGAATACGCCATGAGCGTTATTGTGGGACGAGCATTACCCGATGCTAGGGATGGTTTAAAACCTGTGCATCGTCGCATTCTCTACGCCATGTATGAACTGGGTTTAACTCCCGATCGCCCCTTTAGAAAATGCGCCCGTGTCGTCGGGGAAGTGTTAGGTAAATATCACCCCCACGGCGACACAGCCGTATACGATGCCCTAGTTCGGATGGCCCAAGACTTTTCCATGCGGAGTCCTCTGATCGAAGGCCACGGAAACTTTGGATCGGTAGATAACGATCCCCCGGCAGCCATGCGTTACACGGAATGTCGTCTGCAAGCATTATCAACCAACGCCCTACTCAGAGACATCGAAGCCGACACCGTTGACTTCGCTGATAACTTCGACGGGTCCCAACAAGAACCCATTGTCTTACCGGCCAGAGTCCCTCAGTTACTCCTCAACGGTTCCTCTGGTATCGCCGTCGGTATGGCCACCAATATTCCTCCCCATAACCTCGGAGAATTAATAGACGGAACCATTGCCCTCATTCATAACCCAGAGTTAAGCGAAAAAGAACTCATTAAGATTATCCCCGGGCCAGACTTTCCCACCGGCGGACAAATCTTAGGGCGATCCGGTATCCACGACGCATACATGACCGGACGGGGTTCGATTACCATGCGCGGTGTGGCCCAAATCGAAACCATCGAACAACGGGGCCGGCCCGATCGCGAAGCCATCATTATCACTCAACTTCCCTATCAAACCAACAAAGCAGCCTTAATTGAACGCATCGCCGACTTAGTGAACGAAAAACGCATTGATGGCATTTCTGACATCAGAGACGAAAGCGATCGCGACGGAATGCGAGTGGTAATAGAACTCAAACGAGACGCTTACCCCAGAGTCGTCCTCAACAATATCTATAAACAAACCCCCGTACAAGGCAACTTCGGGGCCAATATGTTAGCCCTCGTCAACGGAGAACCCCAACTCCTAACCATAAAAGAGTTCTTACAGGTTTTCCTTGACTTTAGAGTTGAAACCATCACCCGTCGTACTCAATACGAACTCCGCAAAGCAGAAGAAAGAGATCACCTCTTACAAGGGTTACTCATCGCCCTCGATAACCTCGATGCCGTCATTCAACTTATTCGCAGGGCAGCCGATAGCAGCAGCGCAAAAGAAGAATTAGTCCAAGAGTTTGGCCTCTCCCCAGTTCAAGCAGACGCTATTCTACAAATGCAACTCCGTCGCTTAACCGCCCTAGAAGCAGAGAAAATACACGCCGAACACGAAGAATTACAGCTAAAAATTGCCGATTTACAAGACATTTTAGCCAGACGGGAACGCATCGAAGCCATTATTGAAGAAGAATTAAGCCAGATCAAGAGCATTCATGCCACCCCTCGACGCACCGAAATTGTTCACGATGACGGAGAAATTGTTGATACTGACCTCATTGCCAACGAACAAGCCATTATCCTCCTCACCGAACAAGGTTACATCAAACGGATGCCCGTGAGTACCTTTGAGGCACAACAACGGGCCACCAGAGGAAAAGCAGCCGCCAAAATTAAAGACGACGATGTGGTTGAACACTTTTTAACCTGTTGCGACCACGATCAAGTTCTCTTTTTCAGCGATCGCGGGGTTGTCTATGCCGTGAATGCTTATCAGATCCCATCCTCCTCCAGAACCGCCAGAGGCATTCCCATCGTTCAAATGTTACCCATCCCCAAGGATGAGAAAATAACCTCCATCGTCGCCGTTAGTGAGTTCACAGAAGACGTTTTTCTCGTGATGTTAACTCATAAAGGTTACATCAAAAAAACCGCCCTTTCCGCCTTTAGTAATATTCGGACCAATGGGTTAATTGCCATTTCCCTCGGTGAAGGGGACCAACTGCGATGGGTAAGACTCACCAGAGAAGAAGATAGTATTATCCTCGGAACCCGTAAAGGGATGGCGATCCATTTCCACGCCGATCACCAACAACTGCGACCCCTGGGACGGGCAACTAGAGGCGTAAAAGCCATGAAATTGAAGAAAGGGGACGAATTAATTAGTATGGATGTGTTGCCGGCACAAGTCACCGCAGGGATAGGGGATGCAGCCGAAGACGAAGACGTTTTAGAGAATGAAACTGAAGAGTTAAGCGAAGAAGAAACCACCGGTGGCCCTTGGATCTTAGCTATTACTAATGGGGGTTATGGTAAACGGGTTCCTATTTCCCAGTTTCGTCTGCAACGACGGGCCGGAATGGGGGTTCGGGCGATCAAGTTTAAGTCAAAAACCGATTGTTTAGCCTCCCTTCATGTGGTCAATGCAGAGGATGAATTAATGATTGTGTCTAACCGAGGGATTATTATTCGTCAAGCTGTCGATGCTATTTCTATGCAGTCTCGCGCTGCTACCGGGGTTCGAGTACAACGGTTAGATAGTGATGATGCGATCGCAGCCGTTGCATTAGTTCCCCCGGCACCTGAAACCGACGAAGAAGAGGGGGAAGCAGAAGCAGTCGAAGTGGTTAGTGAGTAAACAATAATCTGCTGTAGGGTGGGTTAGGTGTGGGCTTTATTTTTTAATTAATAACTAATTATAGTGCTACGCACTGGGGAATAGGGAATGGGCAAGGGTTCTCCCCCTCACAAAAGGGGGAGTTAGAGGGGGTGGCAATGGTAAGCTGTAAAAGGGTTTCAGAGTTGGGAAATGTCCTAAACTTAATGCGTAGGGCTATAGTTTTTATACACACCGCAACCCACCACTTCAATTTTGCAAGATCACGTATTGCCGATTGCTCAACCATATTGAGCATATCGTTCAATCAGTATTTTAAGCTAACTATCTGTTTTGAGAAAAATTGAGATAGATCCTGGAGATGGAGTATAAACTGTTTGTAGTTTGAAATGACGTTCAGGATAGGTTCGTGCTAATATAGTTTGCAGGGCATTTGCTACATCTCCCTCATTTTGAGGATAATATCGAATCTGATCAGAAGATGCTCTATCACGCTGTGGTTTAACTTCAATGACTGATGTAACACTACTCTCCCTTAACGCCTCTTTAATCTCAAAAGCGATTGTTTTTTGTTCAGTCCTTTCCCCATTATAGAAAATTTGGATTTTATATTCACTCACCATATTGGCTTGTGGATATAGGTTTCGTATATTTTGTATAGCTGTTTCTATTTCTGATTTAACTTCTGGTTGAACCTTATTCTTCGCCCAAATAAGAATCATGATAGGTTCATCTACATGAGGAGACATCATCTCCAAGAAAGAGACAGCGTTTTTTTGTTTCTGTATATCCTGACTGGTAATCTCTTGATAGAACAGTTCAACATATTTAGTTTGTAAATTTTCTCTTCGTTGAACTCTTGCTAACTCCAATTGAGCATCAGTCAGTTTATTTTGGGCTGTCGAAACTTGGTAACCAGCCAAACCGGTGATACCAGACAGAAGTAACAACAAAAGAGGAATAACTAGCTTCTCTGAAAATTCTAAAATTTTAGTGGTTAATGATTTCTCTTTAGAGACAAGCGCAAGTATTGTGTCAAGCTTTTTATCAGATTCGATCTGTTGTTTTTTGTCTACTCCATTAAATTGTCTAACCATTACCGACCCCTCCTTTATCGATTCGTTAATCGACAAACTTAAACCAAAAGACCTCGATTTACACTTTGATTCTAGCTCTTTTGAATCAAGAATAAATTAATTTTTTGTTCAATTATTGCTTATCTTATAATAAGAATTGTTAAAAAAATCAACAATAATAAAAAACTAAACAGTTACTTATTTTCAGCGTCCTAACGATCTTTTTCCTTAAATTACCCTCTGACTTCATTCAACGATGAACTTTCCCATCTGGCATCGTTGCACCCCGTAAAATAACACCCGCCAAGTTAGCACTCATTAACTCTGCCCTGGTTAAATTAGCATTACTCATATTAGCCCCCATGAGATTTGCCCGTGCAAAAAATGCCTCTACTAAGTCAGCATCCGTTAAATTCGCCCCTGATAAATTTGCCCGACTTAAATCAGCGTGGTTCATCCGTGTTAACGTTAAATTGGCTTGATGAAGATTAGCACGGTTGAACACAGCGTGCGTCATGATTGCCCCTCTAGCCATGACATCACTCAACTCCGCTTGAGATAATTGCGCCCTAACTAGATTCGTGTTGGTAAGATTTGCCCCGTTTAACTTTGCCCCGGTTAGGTTAGTATCTGTCAGTAACGCCCCTTTGAGGTTAGCATTAGTTAAGTCTGCTTTGCGTAAATCAGCATCCCTCAAATTCACTTCTTTGAGATTGGCCCCCACTAAATTAGCCCGACTCAAATCAACCCCCTTCATATTAGCCCCTTGTAAGTCTGCCCTAGCTAAATTAGCAGCTTGGAGGTTAGTATAGTAACTCTTCTTTTCTTGGCGCATATTTGCCCCTCTCAGACAAGCACCGGTAAGGGTTGCCCCACTTAAATCTGCTCCTCGTAGATCAGCCGCGATTAAGTTGGCATCGAGAAAAGTCGCTAAGGTAATATCCGTATCCCTTAAATTCGCTCCTTGTAGTAACGTTCCATGAAGGGTAGCATTACGTAAATCTGCCCCACTGAGGTCCGCTTGAGAGAAATTAGCCCCACTTAAATTCGCTCCCACCAGATTCGCCTGGGTTAAATTAGCGCGGTTAAAATAGGAGAACAAAAGATTAGCCCCATGTAAGTCTGCTTCATTAAGGGTAATGCCGATTAAATCTGCCCCTAACAAGTTAATTCCTGGCAGTTTTAAGCCATTAAATAAGGTTTCTCCGGCAGAATAACGCTCAATTAGTTCACTGGGTTTCATAGAGGCGAAATGGCAACAATATTATACAAAAGGTTTTATGGCTTCAACGACGGTACTGGCAGTTTGCAGATGAGAATCGGGATCATTAAGAGATTTGGCCATGTTGTAGAGTTTTCCTTCAATCTCGGTAATCGAACGACCACTCTGAAGAATCTGCTCTAGAAGATCATCGAGGGTATAACTTCTCAAGGTTGACCAATCTTGTCCACTACGATCCCAAGGATGAAAGAGTAGGGAGAATAGCAATATTTTAGCGCGTAATGGATTGGTATATTGCATAATTTCTAAGCGAATCTCAAAAATATCATACTTAGGTTTAGCAGGAGAGGGCGCTGGAGTGGCTTGTACCTGTTTTAACTCAGTTACCATCTGTTCTGAGGTGATATCAATCACAGAGGTTTCAAAGGCTGAAGCCGGAGAGGGTTGCATATTTTGATAGTTGTCACTACTATTAATGGAAATAATTTGGGTACTGTAGCTATTAGAACTGTCAGAAGAGAGCATATCTTCTTGTTGTAAATTATCGTATAAGCCACCCATTTGATTGAGAATCACTTTAGCAATGGCAAGATATAAATTCTTTTTATTAATATTGTTAACTAATTGGATAAAGGCTTGTTTAAGGGCATTATAATCTGGATAAATTTCTAGGGTTTCCATGATTAAGTTGTTTAACCCATAATTTTTAATTCGGTTTAAATCATTTTCCCAACTGTTTTTAGTAATAGCATAAATTAATTTATGAATTCTAGCGGTTTCAGGATGATTGGATAAATTTCTCACTGCTTGTTCTATGAGAACACTACTATCAGAAACCTGAGTTTCTTTCGGATTAGTTGGCACTTCGATGACTTCGGTTTCTCGATGGAGTTCCCGATAAATCGGTCCTAGTTGTTCAACGATCGCTTTAGCCACACCAGCATACACTTTAGGACGGTTTAGAGTTTTGACTAATCTATATAAGGAAAGGGTCAGTTGTTCAAGGGTTTCTTGTTGCGTAATCAGTTCTTTAACTAAACTTTCCATCGACAAGCGATTGAGAACATTGAGATCGTTTTGCCAGGTTTTTTGACAAATACAAAAGATTAATTTTTTGACTCTGATAGATTCGGGATGGTGTTCAAGATAGTGAACCGCTTGGTAAAATAAATCAGATGATAATTGCATAATTACCCCTTAAATAGAAAAAAATACTGATGTTAAGTTGTCAGTGGATAGGTTAAAGTTTATCTTTATCTCAAACAAAAATAATTGACACTTCATTGTCTATAATACTGTCTATCCTTAAGTTAGAAAACAAACCATAGGCAATAGTTACACTCTATCGCTTAACTCAGAATCAGTAGAACCCAACGTTGCTTGTTTGGGCTACCAGAAAGGGGGGATCGAGGCGTAAAGTATACTATTTTAAAATTTTTTAGAAGAAATAACAACTTAAAACCTTATTTAAGCCTTAATTTCTTATTGATACTTCTTCATTTATCATTTATCTACTATTTTCTTTTTCCTATGCCCCGATTTCTCCCCCTACCCAGTGCGCCGCGATCGACTGAGGTTATCATTCGGTTATGTTTGGGTTATGCTATAGTAACCAAGACTTGAAAAATATTTCATATGAATAGATTTTGAAAATTTACCAACCATGATGAATGAATCAAAAAGTTGCGCCGATAAACTCAAAATATTAGCAGATACCACTCGGTTATCTGTTCTGAGAATTCTGATGGAAGGGTCTAAGCACGTGGGCGAAATTAATGATGTTTTAGGATTAGAACAGAGTTTACTGTCCCATCATTTAAAAATTTTACGCCAAGCAGGGTTGGTTACAACAACCAGAGATGGTAAATCCGTTCTTTATCATTTTGTGCCAACAATTCGACAAAAGGGAGTAACTAACGTCATTGATTTAGGCTGCTGTCTTCTCTCCTTTGAATAAGAATCAGAAAAATAATAGAATGAAAAAAATCAAAAAAATTCCCTTACTTGGACTGATTTTAACTCTGAGTTTAGGGATACAAAATTGTAGCCAATCTTCCCCAAAAACTAGCCAAACCAGCAATGAATTACAGGGAAAATTAATCTTAACTGGTTCGAGTACCGTCGCCCCTTTAGCCGCAGAAATAGGAAAACGATTTGAATCAGAGCATCCTGATGTACGAGTGGACGTACAAACAGGGGGATCATCCCGTGGCATTGCCGATGCACGCACAGGGGTCGCAAATATTGGCATGGTATCCCGTCGCCTCAAAGAACAAGAAAAAGACCTACAATCATTTGCGATCGCTCGTGATGGCATTGGTATTATTGTTAATCAAGATAATTCCGTCAACAGCTTATCCAATCAACAGATTATCGACATTTACACAGGAAAACTGAATAATTGGCAACCCATTAATGGCAAAGATGCACCGATTACAGTGGTTAATAAAGCAGAAGGACGATCTACCTTAGAACTATTTCTAGAATACTTTCAACTTGATAATAAAGACATTAACCCATCGGTGGTCATCGGCGATAATCAACAGGGGATTAAAACAGTAGCCGGCAACCCAAACGCCATGGGTTATGTCTCCATTGGGACGGCTGAATATAGTATCAATAATGGGGTTCCCATCAAATTATTACCCCTTAATGGGGTGGCAGCCACCACAGAGAATATACAAAATGAAACCTTTCCTTTATCTCGTCCTTTAAACCTAGTCACCACAACCCAACCGAAAAGATTAGATCAAGCATTTATCGAGTTTGCCCAATCATCTCAAGTTCATGATATTGTTCAACAACAAGATTTTGTCCCCGTCTCAAAATGATATCGTTTTTCTGTGGATTTTAAGATTATTAGCCTTAATCACAGGGATGATTGTCATTTTAATTACTAGCTTCTTATTGCTCGAAGCATTACCCCTGCTACAACAAGTCGGATGGTTAAGGTTTGTCAGAGATCAAGCTTGGCACCCCGTTCAAGGACTCTATAATTTAATGCCGATGTTGTGGGGAACCCTGTTAGTCACCTTGGGTTCTGTGCTGTTGGCCACCCCTTTAGGCATCGGTTCAGCCCTATTTTGTCAATATTATGCCCCTCCATTCATAGGGAAAGGATATCGAGCCTTAATCGAGTTATTAGCCGGTATTCCCTCGGTGGTTTATGGGTTTTGGGGTTTAGTGGTGCTGGTGCCACTGATTGGCAAATGGCAACCCCCCGGCACTAGCTTATTAGCAGGAATTATTATTTTGACATTAATGATTTTGCCTACCATCGCCTTGACAGCAGAAGCCAGTTTTGCTGAAGTGCCGACAGAATATGTGCAAGGGGCGGCGGCTTTGGGACTTTCTCACTGGGCAACCATCCGAGGGGTTATTATACCGGCTGCCCAATCGGGTTTAGTGACAGGTTTAATTTTAGCAACAGGACGAGCAATAGGAGAAACCATGGCCGTGTTGATGGTGTGTGGCAATGTGGTACAAACCCCTAAGAGCTTATTTGACCCTGTTCGCACTTTGACGGCCAATATTGCCTTAGAGATGGCTTATGCCCTGGGAAATCATCGCTCAGCCTTGTTTGTTACTGGTTTATTACTGATGATGCTGATTACTTTATTAATAGGGATTGCTGAAGGGATGAGTTGGAGCAAAGATTATGGGTAAACTCACATCTTGCACCAGCATAAATAAACTCAATAGAAAAACAAAAACAATGAATTCTAAGACAGTTAGAGTCAAAATAAACCTTTACACCCTACACCCTACACCCTTTCACTACTAGCCAATTTAAAACAAGATGCAAGATATGAGTAAACCTGCCAATCTTCAAATCAATTTACCCAGTCTTGTGGTTTGGGCGATCGCTTTGTTGATAACTGGGGCATTTGGTTGGATTTTAGGGGATATTCTTTGGCATGGAATCGGACAACTCTCTTGGGAATTTTTAACAACCGAACCTCGAAATGCAGGACGGGAGGGAGGGATTGCCCCGATTCTGGTGTCTACGGCCTTAATCTTAGGGGTTTGCCTAGTCGTAGCCCTTCCCCTGGGGGTTGGTACGGCCATGTTCTTAGCTGAATTTACCCAGACTGAAAATCGCTTTGGCCGTTTAGTGGGTCGCAGTTTAGATATTTTAGCCGGAGTCCCCTCGATCGTGTTTGGTTTGTTTGGTAATGCTTTTTTTGCCATTCAACTGGGATTAGGGTTTTCCATTTTGTCTGGGGGTTTGACCTTAGCTTGTATGGTATTACCCATTCTCATTCGCTCCACAGAAGCAGGATTTCGGGCGGTTCCCACTGACTATCGATTAGGGGCGGCAGCTTTGGGATTATCTCGAACCACGACTCTATGGAAATTATTATTACCGGCAGCGACACCAGGGTTAATGGTGGGTTTAGTGTTGGGCATTGGTCGAGCGATCGCAGAGACAGCGGCCTTGATTTTTACCAGTGGTTATGTAGATAGGATGCCAGGGTCATTATTGGATTCGGGGCGATCGCTTTCGATTCATATTTTTGATTTATCTATGAATGTGCCAGGGGGAGATGGGAATGCCTATGCTTCTGCGTTGGTGTTATTGATTTTATTGTTGCTGATCAATGGTACAGCTACCTGGATCGCACAATTTTGGTTAGCCAGGAGGTTTATATGAGAGAAAATCGGCCATCTTTACCTTCAATGCAAACAGAGCAACTGAGCTTATCTTACGGTAACAAAGTCGCTTTTACGGACATCACCTTGCCCATTGAAGCCGGAAAAATTACTGCTTTGGTAGGGCCGTCTGGCTGTGGAAAGAGTAGTTTTTTGAGTTGTTTAAATCGTCTCACTGATTTGATCCCCAATACTAAAGTGTCGGGGAGCATTCGCTTAGATTCCCTAGAAATTTTAGATAATACCCTAGATTTAATCGCCCTACGACGGCGAGTCGGGACGATTTTTCAAAAACCCAATCCGTTTCCCTTTTCCATTTGGAAAAATTTAGCCTTTCCGTTACAAGAACACGGCATCAAAAACCGTGAGCAACTCGATAGCATCATTGAAACCACCCTGAAAGAGGTGGGACTGTGGAACGAAGTCAAAGATCGACTTAAAACCTCTGCCTTATCCTTATCTGGGGGACAAAAGCAACGGTTGTGTATGGCTCGTGCTTTGGTGTTGCAACCGGAAGTCTTACTATTAGATGAACCTTGTAGCGCACTCGATCCCATTGCCAGTGGGGTGGTAGAGGATTTAATTGCCAGTTTGCGAGGGCATTATACGGTGGTGATTGTCACCCATAACCTAGCACAAGCCAGACGAATGGGTGACTATGCTGCTCTGTTTTGGGTACAAGAAGCAGTCGGTCAACTCATTGAGTATGGAACCATCGAACAAATTTTCTTAGATCCTCGACACCCTTTAACCACTGCCTATGTGAATGGGGTTCGAGGGTAGTCAAGAAACTAAATGTCTGTCAATGACATCTTTACTACTATAGCTAAAGTCTAAGTTATATTCCTATGGGTAACTATCATTCTGATCAACCGATTCAACCTGAGTTTGAGCCACACTTAGGGGATATCGACCCCCGCACCACAGAAACCCTTAACCCTGACATTGTTATCGACTCAAACCAAAATGAAACCGAAGAATCATCAGAAATTGCAGAAATTTCTATTGTCGAAGAAGCTGATCTTCCTTTGACCCATGACTGGTTTAACTTGGCTCGTAAATTACGGGGACAAAATCGAGAACTCCTCGATACCATTGTCACCCTAGAACAAGCTTTGGCTGAGTCACGACAACAACTGCAAGACTATCAAGAGCGATCGCGTCATCATAACGCTTTGCTATCCCAGCAAACCGCCCAACTTCAAAGCACCCAAGCCGAAAATAGTCATCTCCTCGAACAACTACAAACCTCTCAAACTTGTCTACAACAACAGCAACTGAACCTAGACGCACTACAACAACAATTACAAGCCTCTCAAGAAGCCTTCGCTCAGTTAGAACGAGAATGTGCCTTACTCAAAGAGGAAACCCTACAAAATAAACATCAGTTAGTTCTCAAAGAAAGACACATTAACGAGTTACAGCAACGCCTACAACGACAACAACGCTACAGTTTACAGTACAAAGCCGCCTTAGATGAATGTTTGAGTAGTCATGGAAAAAAACGACCATCAGCCCAAGTTAACTCTACGGTTGAGCGTCCAACGGCTCCTAATGTGGTTTCTATTCAACCTTGGTCTGATTCTCCAGACAAGAAAATAGTGCCTAGTCTTACCCCTTCTTCTGTGGCATCAGAAGCCTCAAAACCGACCTCTGATGCCATTGATGACACTTTAGAAGAGTTATTTTCCCTCACCCCTGAACCCAAACCAGAGCCGACTCCGACGGATGAGCAAACCATAACCGAGGAACCCACTCCCATGGATAGCCAAGAAAATAGTAGCCTTGAGGATCAGACGGCTACTTCTTCAAAGGGTTTATTAATGAGTAGTTCGGTGCCTTTTAGTTTCAGTATTGACCGTCATCGTAAAGAAGATGCTGCTAGGGAAAAGGTGGATTTACCTTCTTTTCTTCGTCGTCAATCTTAAAGCGGTTAATTGCCTAAGACTTGAGCGGCCGCAGCCATTCCTGCCCCAGATTTCGCCCCTTGATCCCCTAACCTTTCTAAGGTGGCTTCTAAGGCAGCGATCGCCGTTAAAACGTCTCGCTCGCTGACAAATCCTAAATGACCAATGCGGAAGATTTTCCCTTTGAGGTGATCTTGTCCCCCGGCTAAAGCAATATCAAATTGTTTTCTCATGGTGGACCGAATGGCCTCGGCTTCAACGGTAGAGGGCATCACCGCCGTTACTGCATGGCTGGCTGCGTCATCGGGGGCAAATAAACCTAATCCTAACCCTCTGGCTGCTGCACGGGTGGCCTGGGTTAACCGTTGATGACGGGTAAACATAGCCTCTAACCCTTCAGCTTTCATCATTTCTAAGGCCACTTTTAACCCGAACATCAGATTAATGGGAGGGGTAAAGGGTGAACTGTTTTTATCTGTGGCTTTTTTGTAAGTGCCTAAATCTAAATAAAACTTAGGTAAGGTTGCTGTTTCGTAGGCTTTCCACGCTTTGGGGCTAACGGCTACAAATCCTAACCCTGGCGGAATCATATAGCCTTTTTGGGAGCCAGAGGCCACCATATCCAGTCCCCATTCATCTACTGGTACACTGACGGCCCCTAAACTGGTTACGGCATCCACCATGATTAAGGCTTCCCCGTGGGCTTTGACATGGGTGTTAATGGTTTGTAGGTCGTTGAGAACCCCGGTCGAGGTTTCAGAATGGGTGATAATGACGGCTTTGATGGTTTTTTCGGTATCCGCTTCTAATTTTGCTTTAAAGGCTTCGGGATCAAGGGCTTTACCCCATTCTGCGGTGATTTCTTCCACTTCTAATCCGAAGGCGCGAGCAATTTTTCCCCAACGTTCCCCGAATTTTCCGTTGTTACCCACTAAAACGCGATCGCCGGCACTCAAGAAATTAATAATTCCTGCTTCCATGGCCCCGGTGCCACTAGCGGTTAACATCAGTACATCGTTTTGGGTTTGATGCAGCCATTTGAGGTTTTCGGTAATTTCCCCGATAATTTGGCTAAAGTCCCCACTACGATGGCCGATCGGGTGTTTGGCCATGGCTAATAGGACACTTTCAGGGACAGGGGTTGGCCCTGGAATCATGAGCATATGTTTATCTTGCATTACTGTTTGTCTCCTGCTTGTTTTTCTAAATCAATTATCCCCTGTAGAATCGACATGAGGATAGTGGCTTCACAGGGAGTCCAACCTATCAGTTTACCCTGTCCCTTTCCAGACTAAAAAAATCCTTGTCTGTTATGGCTTTTTTTAAGCTTTAATTCAGATTTTATCTATAGTAATGTTATATTGAGTCTTGGCCTTTTAATGTCTTTTCGTACGGCTCAAAGAAAAAATTCGGAACGCGTAATGGAAATCAAATTTAATTCAGGACAAGTCAGTTTAATAACCATCACTCCCAATGCTGAAAAATTAATCGCTTATTGTGCTAGAGTTAGCAGTAAAAATCAAGAGAATCCTAAGATAGAAAAATTACTAAGATATTGTCTTAAACATGGTCATTGGTCAATTTTTGAACAAGCATCTATGACGGTGGAAATACAATGTCCTCTTGCGATTGCTATTCAAATTTTAAGACACCGATCGTTCTGTTTCCAACAATTTAGTAAGAGATATCAAGAAGTAGAAAAAGATAATTTTGCTTATTTACCAGAAATCAGATTACAAGATTATAAAAATAGACAAAACAGTATTATTCCTGACAATGATGAGTTACAGAACAAATACAACGAAAAAATTAGCAAGTTATATGATGACATTTTTAACCTTTATAAAGAAATGATTGAGGATGGTGTAGCCAAAGAATGCGCCCGTTTTGTGTTACCTGAATCAGTGATGACTAAACTGTATATGACGGGTAATATTCGCAGTTTTATTCATTATCTTCAAGTTCGGACTTCCAATGATGCACAAAAAGAACATAGAGAGGTTGCTAATGCTGTGGGTGAAATCTTAAAAAAAGAATGTCCGATTATTTGGAATGCTGCTTTTGAGGGAGTTTAAGAAACTGTTCCTAAAGAAACCATAACAATAAACTTTGTAGGGTGGGCAAGGTTTTCAAGGATGAAGTTAGTTTAGAAAAGTTTTTGACTTGCCCATCCTACCATCTACCGTCTTAAAATTCTATTTATCAACAGTCTCTAAACAATCATGAAATTAAAAATAAAACGATTAAACGAGAATGCGATTCTACCCAACTATGCTCATTCTGATGATTCAGGAATGGACTTATTTTCGATTGAAGAAATAGCCATAAAACCAGGAACCCAAGAACTGATTAAAACGGGAATAGCTATAGAATTACCCGAAAATACAGAGGCACAAATTAGGCCCAGAAGTGGATTAGCTTTAAAACATGGTATTACGGTATTAAATACACCTGGAACCATCGATCAAGGCTATCGCGGAGAAATTGGTGTTATTTTAATTAATCATAGTAACCTCACCTTTTTTATTGAAACAGGGATGAAAATTGCTCAATTAATTATTATGCCGGTTATTCGATGCGAAATTGAAGAAGTCCAAGAATTATCAATAACTCAAAGAAATGAAGGGGGTTTTGGTTCAACAGGTGTTTGATTTTTTAGGCAGTAGGAAACGAGGAATTAATAATTAACTATTGCCCATTCCCCGTTCCCTGTTCCCTCTTTAAATATCTTCGGGATTAACCGGAAAATAGAACTCAATTCCTTGATCAATTAAATGTTGATTATTAGCTAAAATTTCTTTCTTGAAGTTCCAAGCTAATACATAATAAATGTCAGGAAGTTCTGTTAATTCTTTTTCGATAATAATAGGAATGTGCATTCCAGGTGAATAAAGTCCGCGTCTGAGTTCATTTTTTTCGACTAAATAATCAAGGTATTGTGTCCCTACACCGAAGTAATTTAACATAGTATTACCTTTCACCGGTGCGCCAAAACCCCACACAGTTTTACCTTCTTTTTTAGCCTTATCTAAGTAGGCTAAGTTATCAGCTTTCATCTGTTCAATACGTTTCGCAAAGTCTAGATAAGTGGAGAATTCATTGCTTTTTTCGTCTACTTCTGCTTGACGCATTTGTTGTAAGCGATCGCTTGGTTTTTTCTGTCCTTGATGAGTGACAAACCCAATAATAGATCCACCGTGAATGGGAGATAAATAAGCATCAAACATGGCTAAACCATGACGATTTAATAAGACTTCAATGGTGTTTAAGTTGTAATATAAAAGATGTTCGTGATAGATTTGATCAAAGGCTAAATTATCAACAATGCGCTTCATATAAAGGAATTGAACCACAAAAACACCATTATCAGTTAAAGCTTCTCTTATTCCTTCAGTCACAGAATGTAACTCTTCTAAATGGAAAAAGACACCGGCTGCATTGATAGCATGAAATTTGCGATCGAGGCGTTTAACCACCTCTAAATTAAAGAAATCATTAACCGTGGGAACCCCTGCTGCTTCGGCTATTTTTGCAGTGGTTTTTGAAGATTCTACCCCTAAGACATCATACCCCAAGGCTTGAAAATGTTTCAGTTGTGTTCCATCATTTGAACCAATATCTAAAACAGACTTATTAGGGGTATCTTTAAAGAAACGATCATCCACTTCATGGGCAACATTTTTAAAGTGTTCACTGAGGGATTTTGTCACCCCAGACAGATAGGTATGATCCCCAAACATGATCTCTTTTTTAACGGTATAATCTAACTGTACCGTTCCACAATCATGACAGTATAAAACCCGTAAAGGATAAAAGGGTTCTTTTCCTACTTCTTCAGGTTTTAAGAAATTATTACACCAGGGTTGATGTCCTAAATCAATCGCTAATTCTAAGTTAGTCGAATCACAAACACGACAAATAGTATTCAAGGTTAAAGTTTCCTCCCGGTTAATTAGTTATGTCTTCAATTATTAAAACATTTCGTTGGCATTTTCTCCAATTCCTCATTCTGTATAGTTTATATATTTTCTAAAGATTGATAATAATCTGTGAAAATTTTTTCAAATACTTGAGGATCTTGGCGACTGAAATAGGGGACTTTAATCAATTTTGTTTGTGTTTCATTGGTTACATAACTATCATAAGTTTCTTGAGGTACTTTCTCCATAAGCACCGTTTTATCCCCTAAAGATAACTGAATTTTTGAATCTCTATCATAATAGTTAACTTGATAACCTTCTAAGCGAAGATATAAACTACTAAAAGTCCAAATCCATTGTTCAGTGGCTATATTATCGTCTTTATCTAAGTAAATAGCGGTGACATTTTTATCTGGTTTTTCTAGTGCTTTGGCCATCTGACGAGCAAATTTTATAGGAGGATGTAAGCTATCAATTTGAGCTTGACGAACTTTATTATATCCTGTTAAATAAGCCCCGGATACTCTCGGACCATCGTGGGTTGCTGTATAGGTAGGTTCAGGAGTAATCGCAATAAATGGAATATGGTTAAGGATGTGAATGGAAACAATTTGTAGACAAACACTCAAAGCAATAAACGTCAAGGATATTCCTTGAAATTGTTTTTTAGTTAATTTATCTTTAATTTCTAAAGCCATCCTAGCCAAAATAAAGGGGAGAAAGATTATCCCAGGAATCAAGTATTTCGGACTGGTTAATGTCGGTAATGGATATAAAATAATCAGACTAGATACTATTAATATAAGGGGTTTCCATTGTTTAGATTTAATACTTTGAATAACAAAATAAATCAAAGCAATGATTAATAAAAACCAAATTAGCAAATTAGTAATTGTCCATAGGTTAGCCCAGGATTCAGCCATTGTCCAGTTGGCCGCTCCTTCTTCGTGGCTTTTAGCTATGTTAATTAACTGCTGGGGGTTAAAAATATCAGTTAACCAAAAGATGCCTAGAAGAACAAAACTTGAACCAGCATAGATACCATAGTTTTTAAACCTTTGTTTTAGGGATTTATCAAACAGCATTAAGCCCCAAATCAAGGGAAAAGCCAAAACAAAATCAAAGCGAAAAAATATCGCTGTCGTTAAGGTAATTCCTAAGATAAAATAGCGAATATTGTTCCAAAGTTGTATGGATTTTAGAGGACTTTTTTGCCAAAATAAAAATAGTGAGGCAATAGCCATAGGAACCATGGCATAGACGGTAGAATTATAATAGAGTCCAGAAAAAAATAGTTCAGGAAAAACAATTAAAAACGAAAAACAAAGAATTATATTCAGACGTTTTTGAGCAAATAAATAAACCGCCGTTAAGAGAATAAAGATATTCGTAGCCCCTAAAATTTGAGGTATAATAAATAAAAGTTTCGGTTGATCAAGCCAATTCATCAACCCAAGATTCACTTCATAGGTTAAAGGTTGCCAATAGTATCGATAAACTAAATCTTTTCCTTTATAGGCAAAGTTAACTATCCCTTCTAATTGTTCAACGTCGTCTCCTTCCCAACCGACGCGATCGCCAAAAAATAAAAATAAGGCGAGAAGTAAAACATAAAAAATAATCGACGACAATAAAACAGATTTTTTCGTTTTTAAATTAACATCCATAATTCAACTCAATTGCTTAATCCAAGCTCAGAAAATAGACGATTCTCCTAATTTTTATTTCACTAACCGATATTGAGTTTCCACAAAACTAGCAATTTTCTGTCCTTCACGAATAGCATAATTAGTGCCTCGATCTTCGGGATAAATTTGAGCCATAGTGGAAATATAAAACCCTGGTAAAGGGGTTTCATGACTCGGAATTAAACGACTATAATGACGAACCACAATGGGTTGAGAATAACGGGCGCGCCAGAAATGATAATCAATAATCCAATCACGACTAAACTCAGGAAACATTCTTTTTAAGTGAGGAATGGCATAATTTAAAGCTTCTTGATCACTCATTTGATAGAGTGTTTCGCTTTCGGGTAAATATTTAGATAAATAAACAATATGTTGTCCCCCGTAGGTTTCTTTGGGTTCAAAATTTGTGTGTTCAATCACCCCCACAAAGGGAAAATTAGGATCATTAACATTGAGCCAATAAGTCTCAGATAAACTACGATTGAGTTGCAGCACTAAACAAACATTCGCCAAATAGTCCACAGAGCGAAGTTTTTGAATATAATCAGAACTCAAATGATCGTCGAGGAGATCAGCGATAATGGGTAAAGCGGGAGTAGCGATCACCCCATCGGCCTCGATGATACCTTGATTCGTTTTGACCCCTGTGAGGCGATCGCTTTCTACTATCACCCCTTCTACGGTGATGTTGGTTTTAATTTGACCCCCACGAAAGGCGATCGCTTCTGCCAACTTTTGGGCCAAGGCAGCGAACCCCCCGCGATAATAAGCCAACATTTCCGCGCCGTCTTTGTTACGACTACCGCCGCGTAGTTTAACTTTATTCCAAAACCAAACCGCCGAAACCTGATCAGCAAAGGGGCCAAACTTACCCCTGAGCAACGGTTCCCACACAACCCGATACACCTGGGAACCACACACCTTTAACAACCATTCTTTAGCTGTCAAGGACTCTAGTTTGCGCCAATTTTTGATCCGACGGGCCCACAATGCAAACAACCCTAAACGAAGACGATTAAACCAATTTAAGGGCTTAAAAGTTAATAAATCTAGGGGAGAACTTAACTTAAAGAAATTGTTAGCGTAGTAGATGCCGGTGCGAGTGGGGCGATAAATCACTTGATCTTGGGCTTCTAATTCCTCCACTAAGGCCATGACATATTTATCATTGGTAAACCAGTGATGATAGAACTTTTCTAAGGGTTGGCCATTGACTTCAAAACTACCCGCTAAACCCCCCACTTCCTTATCTCTTTCTAAGACAGTGACTCTGTATCCTTTGCGGGTGAGTTCGTAAGCGGCCGTTAACCCGGTAAAACCACCGCCAATGATCACAATATGGGGGGGGTTTCCCTGAGTCGGGGAGAATTTTGAGGTTGAGGGCAAAGAAGGATTAAATGTCATAATTAAAAAGAGATATTTAACGGATATCTATAAGGGCAAATCTTTGGTTTAAAGGACTAAACCAAGTGTTTATCATTATTAATCGATTGTTGGGTCTCGAAAGAATAGTTTTTAAACCCTAGTCGTTCTCGAACTAAGTATAGAGGACGTTCTTTGTTTTCGCGGTAAATGCGGCCAATATACTCACCAATGACTCCTAAAAAGACTAATTGAATGCCACCAATAAACAGGGTTGAGATAAACAAAAGGGTCCAACCCGGAACCCAAATGGAGGTAAACAATCGTAACACTAGGGCGTAAAGAATACCAATGATAGACAGGACAAAAGTAAACAGACCCACCCAAATGGCCATTCTCAGGGGAATCAGAGAAAAGGATAAAATTCCATCCGCCGCAAAGCGTACCATTTTCCACAAGGGATATTTACTCACCCCGGCCAGTCGTTGTGAGCGTTGGTAAGGAACTCCGATTTGTCGAAACCCCACCCAACTCACCATCCCTCTGAGGAAGCGATCGCGTTCTGGCATGGTTTTTAAGGCTTCTACTACCCGACGATCCATTAAGCGGAAGTCTCCGGTATCGAGGGGAATGGCAACATCGGAAAGACCGTTAATAATGCGATAAAAGGCTTTAGCACTCCAGAGTTTAAACCAGGTTTCTCCTTGGCGATCGGTTCGCACGCCGTAGGCCACATCATAACCTTGATACCAATAATCGATCATGTCTTTGATGACTTCGGGGGGATCTTGGAGATCGGCATCGATTAACACGACGACATCCCCCGAAACATGGTCAAGTCCGGCGGTTACCGCCATTTGATGGCCAAAGTTACGGGACAGCAAAATCACTTTAACCCGTTCTTCTTTTTGTTGTAGAGTGCGTAGGTGTTGGGCGGTTTGATCTTGACTCCCATCATCGATATAAATAATTTCCCATTGGGGGGTTATCTCATCTAAAACCCCCACTAGGCGTTGATGGGTCGCTTGAATCACTTCTTGTTCGTTATAACAGGGGACAACAACTGAGATCAACAACGGTTTCACTCCTCCTCCTCATCAGTTTAGTTCCTTTATTTTGCCTTTTGGGGAGTACAAAATAAGGTATGTTCTTTCATTTCGACATCATAACCTAAGGCTTCTAGGAACGGTTGAACCCCTAATAAGGATGATTTTCCGGTTTTCACGTCTTCATGAATATCAATACAGAGATAGGGATGATAACGATCTAAGGTGGTTTTTGCCCCTTGTAACCCGTAGAGTTCAAAGCCTTCGATATCAATTTTCATGGCTTTGGGTTCAATATTCATGGTGGCCACATAATCATCAATGGTCATCACTTCGACTAAATAACTGTCGTGTTGACGATGACGGTTGCTCTCTGGGGTACTGAGGGTTGACACATCAGAAGCCCAAAAAAAGTCTTTTTCTGAGGTATATTCTAAAAATTCTGCTTTTCCCGGTTCATCGCTCACGGCAGCCGGCACAATGGTTATGTTTTCGATGTGGTTGAGGTCTACCATTTGTTTGAGAAAGGTTTGGGTTTTTCGGGCGGGTTCAAAGGCATGGACTTGACCTTTTTTGCCCACTGCTTTGGCTAGGGGTAAGCTAATCACCCCAAACGCGGCCCCAATATCGAGAACCACATCCCCATACTCAATGTTGGAGCATAACCAGTCAGCGCAATGGGTTTCGATCATAAAGCTGAGATGATCTTCTTCTCCTGGCATCAAACAATGTTTGTAGACTTTCAGGGGGTCAATGGGGGCTAAAGCATCGATCCGATTAATGCGACATTGAACCACTGAGCCTGATTGAATAAAATCTAGCATTGCTTGGGTAAATTCCCGTTTTTGGGCGTGAAGCACCCGATCAATGGCTTCTAATGTGTCTACAATACCGATAACTCGACGTAATTTTGTAATGAGATAATCTTTAATGTCCATAAAAGTGTTTTATAAATAAATCGTTTATGATTCGGCTTAATGATTTAGATAGACTCACTGAACTATTTTTAATGTTCTTTGACCAAGAGTTGATAAATTAGTTCCACATTATAACGTAGGTTGGTCGACAATAAATCTAACTGGTAACCTCTAAAATGGTGAAAAAGAAGTAGTCGGACATAAATATAATCAACTGTTTTAAGATTTTTAAGGCAACAGGCAAGTTAAAGCCCTGTTTCTCATTGTTTATACAGTATCCCCTCTCCGGCGCTCCCTCTGATCCGGCGCTCCGGCGCTCCCTCTGCTCATCTTAGGGGTACAGAAGAGGGTGTGTTCTTTGACCTCTAGATGATATCCTAAGGATTCTAAAAAAGGATAAATAAGGTCGATCTAAAAGTTTATTATTAAGGATTAAGCTTTTATCTCGCTTCCTTATGACTCCTCAACCTATCTATAAAGTTCCTGTTATATCTTAATTATCTAGAAAAGTTCTCGAAAGCTTGACAAAATATACTTTATATGGTAAAGATGGTCATTAGTCTTTATGGGGCTGTTCCCTTTATTTATGCAGTTTAAATCTCTAAATATTAAGCAGTTTTCGCCACAACTATTCTTTTTATTTTTGATAGTTATATATTATAGCATCGGCTTATATTTGATACTCAATACATCAATTACTTCTGATGAATCGGCTTATGTTGGGGCGGCTTATTCTTATACTCAAGGATTAGGATTAAATCGAGAACATCCTCTTTTTTTTAAGTTAATTAATTCTTTGATTATTAATCTATTTTACCCTGATTATAATCTAACCATTCCCCCTATTAATTTTATTCGTGGGGAGGAGAGTATTGAGGCCCGTTTGGCGGCTTTTAATTTAGGTTATAATCTCTTGATGCAAAACCTAAATAATTTTCATAAACTATTATTTAGTTTACGCTTACCCTATTTAATTTTTAATGGGTTTATTTTTTTCTGGCTTTATTTATATACTTTTATTTTTAAGAAAATTCCTGACCAAGTTTCTTTAGTATTTACAATTTTATTCGTTTTTTCTCCTAGCTTATATAGTCATAATTTTTTAATCGCTTTTGATGTTAGCGTTGCTGTGTATGCTGTATTATCCATTCTCACTTTAATGGTTATTTATGAAACAGTTATCAAGGGTGATTCTCAATTTTTTCTGATTCATTTCCTTGTCTTTAGTTTTTGTTTATTGGTAGCCATTAATTCTAAATTTAGTAACTTAATCCTCCTTCCTATTACCATAGGAACTTATATATTTATTGGACTTTATTTATTTAAAAACCAAAAATCTAAGAGACTAATAAACTTTTTAAGCTTGAGTCTTTTGAGTTTGATCATACAAGCTACAATAATAATTTTAATGTATGGTTGGGCATTTAGATATTTAGCTGAATCCTCACTGATGGATAAAATATTAATTTATATTGATGGAATTAACATGACTTTGAGTACATCAACATTAATCAGAGAGCCTTTTTGGAATGGACAGTTTGTATCAATGACCTCCTTAGGATACTTAAGTAAAATTTTTTGGTTTAAAGAAAATCCTGGTCTATTGATAATGGGATTATTTTTAGGGTTAATTTTAGTTTATAAAATCAGTTCTCAGAAGATAGTCATCAAAGATTATATTAATAAACAAACCTTACCCTTAATCATTTTAGGGAGTGCTTACCCTCTCATTTATTTTTTATTAATTCAAGATAGTCGTAATATTATTGGTTATCGATATTTCTATCCAGTTATCCTATTTGTTTACTTATTAATGGCTAGTTCAACCCTCCTTTTGAAACATAAATGGCAACAATACGTCTTAATCACAATATTGACTATTTATATGTATTTTGGAGTGGTGGGTATTCCCCAATCTTTAAGTTATGTTAATCCTCTCTGGCAACAAGAAAAGTGGAAATTAGCTGATGATTCTACTATTAATTGGGGACAGGAAACAAAACACGGAGTCAACTATCTACTAAAGAATAACTTATTACCAAAAGATAATCATAGTGTCATTACCCATCATCTATTTGGTGTTAACATTGGTTTCGTACAATATTTGGATTTATTAAGTCAACAAAACAATTATCCTATCAATATTCAATCCTATTATGCTCAGCCTCAATTTGACCCTAAAACCGACAAAATATCAGAAATTTCTGCAAACTATCTCTTTATTGACAGTACCACAAAGCAAACCATTTACGCTCAAAAAGAGGATAATCCTATTGCTGCTGAAAACTGGAATTTGTTAAGGCAAAAACAACCCATTTATGCTCGAAACGATATCATTTTTATTTATCGAATCAATTAACATTAAACTATGGATTTCAAAGACTTAAAAAAATCCTTTCAACAATGGCTCTACAACCATCGCCTAGTCATAGCTATTCTTAGCTTATACACTGTGGTTGCCATTTCTTTGATGTCTCCTCTTGCTTCATCAAATATCATTTTTTCTGTCAATGATATTCCTTCCCATGTTGGTTATATCGCTCAAGCAAGAACAGCTATTTTAGAAGGACAATTCCCTTTAAGAGTGGCTCCCTTAGAAGACAATGGATGGCGGTATCCTGGGTTTCAATTTTATAGTCAACTCCCTTATTATATCGGAGGTTGGTTTTATAAATTAGTCACCCCGACCAATCCCTATGAAGCTTATAAATTAGTGATTTTACTCGCATTAATCTTAGGGTCGTTTTATATTTATCGTTTAAGTTTTAAATTAACCCAATCTCGGATTGCTAGTATTTTGGCAGGAATTACTTATATGTCTGCCCCTTATTTTTTAAATAATATTCATGCCAGAGGAGCATTTACAGAAGCCATTGCTCAAGGCATTTTACCCATTGCTCTTTATTATGTTATTCAATCTTATGTAACAGGGAAAAAACGTTATCTCATCCTCAGTGCCATTAGTTGGTTTTGTTTAGCCGTTACTCATATTATTACCTTTGTTTATGGCAGCTTATTTATTGCCCTTTTAGCCTTAATTGTCATTATCCAAACCAGAAAAACAGAGTTTAGCTTTTCCCGTTTAATTCCGCCCCTTCAAGGGTATGGTTTAGCTTGGTTATTGGCTGCTTATTTTCTAGGGCCAGTGGCCTTGATGTCTTCTCATTTGGCTGTTGGTAAACAAGTTGAAATATCCAACCCTTTTGGCACTCGTAGTTATACTCCCCTAGCTAACTTACTATCCCCCACCTCTTTACCAGCCCAACCCTCAGAAAACGGTCTAGCTGCTACCTATGGCTTTCATCCGGCCGTGGGATGGATTTTACTGGCAGCCTGGGGCATTGTTATGTATTATTACTATTTTTCCCCCTCTTTGCCCTCCGCATTACAAAAAACTCGACCCTATATGATTGGTTTGTTATGGGTGTTTGGTGTGTCTTTATTTTTAACCTGGAGTCCTATTAATATTTGGAATCTTTTACCGCGTCCCTTATGGGTGACTCAGTTTACCTTCCGTTTACTCACCCATGTTATGTGGGCCGGCGCTTTATTAACCGCCTACGCAACGGTGTTAATTTTTCGCAGAAGATTAGACCGTCGTCATCTCATTCTGGGGATTTTAATTATTGTCTTTGCCAGTCGCCCTTGGCTGCCTGCCCCACGAGGAACCCTAACCGTTCATCAACTGATTGAAGAACCCTTATTTCGCTATTCTGGGGCATTAGATTATTTATATCGCGCTCCCATTAATACCCTTTATGGAAAAGCAGAATTACCCCTATTAAACCCTGAGTGGACCCCTGGATACGACAGTTGGAATGTTTTTATCGGTCGTCCTTTACTCCTAGACGAAGCGTTACGTTATCCTATCTGGGAGGAAGGAGAAAATCCCGTACTGTTCATTGACGCAGAGGTTCCCTTAGAAAATATTGCCGATACCGCCACTTTAGACGTTTATCTTGATGGTCAAGGGATTGGTTCTTTTCCCCTCGTTGCCCGTGAGTTAACAGGAGAGGTTCCCTTTCCACCCCTTCGTGACTCTAACAATGATTTTGGCTTAAAATTTGTGGTCAACGGAGGGACTCGTGACGGTCGACCTTTAGCTATTCGAGTTAACACACTGTCTTTTGAGGGAATGTTACCCAAACATACTTTGATTCCTGTCACCGAAACAGAAGATAACTGTCAACAACAAGGGGTGAGTACGGTTTGTGAAATCACTGTCACCCAAGAAGCGAATATTGTCCAGTTACCTGTACTGTATTATCCCCAGATGTTGAAAGTTTGGGTTAATAATGAGCGATTTAAAAAGATTTTTCCTGTCCACTATCGAGATTATAATTTAACTGGGTTAGACTTAGAACCTGGCAATTACACCATTAAGACGACCTTTCATGGCTTAGCCTGGGCGAACTGGATTAGTGGTTTAGCTTGGTTAGGATTAATTAGTATGATGATTTTGCCCAACTTTAACCGTTTTAAAAATCATTAAATTCTGACTCGGTGACTCCTGACTTCTTCAAGAAATATGATCATGCTCACCCCTCCTAAAACCTCTTCTGTCCTTGGTTTACCCGTTCACTTATCGGATAATTATACCCGTTGGTTGCTACAATGCCTTGAGAAAGGTCAAGGGGTTCATGTAGTCACTATTAACGCAGAAATGGCTATGTTAGCCGAAAAAGACCCTCTGGTGGCTCAAATCATTAACGAAGCGGATTTAGTGATTCCCGATGGGGCCGGTGTGGTTATCTATTTAAAAATGAGAGGACAACAACAGCAACGTTGTCCAGGAATTGAATTAGCCCAGTCTTTAATTGAAGCGTTAGGAACCAATGGCAAAAGTGATGTCATTGCTTTTTATGGGGGTCAACCAGGGATAACTGAAGCGGCCGCTACCCAATGGCGGACTAAACTACCTCAGGCTCATATTATTACTGCTCATGGTTATTTGTCCCCAGAGGAACAGGAAACCTGGAAACGTACCCTACAAGCCCAACAACCTAGTTTAATTTTGGTAGGGTTAGGGGTTCCTCGCCAAGAAGTCTGGATTCGTGAAAATAGAAAATTATGTCCCCAAGCCATTTGGGTTGGGGTTGGAGGTAGTTTTGATATTTGGTCAGGAACTAAAACCCGCGCCCCTGGGTGGTTACGGAATAATAATTTAGAATGGCTATATCGACTTTATCAAGAGCCTTGGCGTTGGCGACGGATGTTAGTGTTACCGCAATTTTTTATCAAATCCCTTTTATCTCGCCATTAATGGCTTAAACTCAGCATTTCAGTCTCTAATAAGGGTTTTTGGCCAATGGTGGGATCTAATTGAACGGATTCGAGTAACGCTGCAAGTTTTTGAGCGAGTTGAGTATTTTGAGGCTGCGATCGCTTCATTTTCGCTAAGGTATCTAATCGTTCGTGCCACAAATCATAGGATTGATAGAGGTTGATCCTCTCTTCTAGGGATGCTGTTTCAAGTTCTCGCACTAGGTTCGATTCGAGGGTAACGGGTTGTAGTAATCCTTCGACCACCACATCGTCAGCGCGATCGCTTTGATTACAAATGACCGACAAATACCAATGATAGTTATTGTTCGCGTTAGGGGAAGACACCAGGGCAACATTGGGCAATTTTAAGCTCATAATGCCGGCTTGTCCTTTTCCTGAGAAGGTTTGTTTTTCGACTAATTCATCTTGAGGACCGCGCAAGACAAATTCAATTTCTATACTAGCGGTAATCGCAGGAACGGAAAAGTATAAGGTAGGGGCAGTGGCGGTGGTTTTTCGGACAAATTATTAGTCAACTGTTAGGAACTATTTTAGAAGAAGAAAAAACATTTTGGTTTTGGCCAGAAGGGGTAGAGTGGGGATGGATTGCCTTGTGGTCTTTGTTAGGAGGGGTAGTTGTCTGGCGATCGCAACGTCTTTGGATGTTAGGGGGAAATGTCATCATTGTGGTGGCCGGATTATGGGGACTGTGTTTCTTACTATTCACTCAGGGGGGTTGGGTTCCGTTGGTTCCTCCTCTATTGGCTTTTTTACTCTCAGGAACCTCTGTTTTAGCTTACAAAACCGTTTATCAAACCTATCATGATCCCCTGACCGGACTGGCTAACCGAAGGTCTCTAGAACGAAAATTACAACACCTCAATCATCAAAATCTTAACCAATGTTCAGAATTAGTGGCGGTTTTATTTATTGATGTCAATCGTTTTAAAAGTATTAATGATGGTTTAGGCCATCAAGCAGGGGATTATCTCTTAATTACCCTATCCCAACGCCTCCAACAACATCTTGATTCTTCCCAACATTTGGGACGGGTTGGGGGAGATGAGTTTGCCATCTGGTTAAAACCCGTCAAGGATAAACAAGAGGTGGTTCGGTTCGCAGAAAAATTACAACAAGTCTTAAGTCAACCTCTATATTGGCAAGGACAAGAAATTTATACCACCGTAACAGTGGGGATATCCTTTGAGGAAACTGGGAAAAACTTCCACGGACCAGAATTACTCCGCTACGCCGATATTGCTATGCACAAGGCCAAAGCACTTAATTCGAGTCGTCCCCAAATTTTTGAACCGGGAATGGATACCCAAGCAGTACAACGTTGGCATTTAGAAACGGATTTACGGTTAGGATTGGCTCAAAAGGAATTTCAATTATATTATCAACCGATTATTTCCTTAAAAACGGGAAAAATTGCCGGGTTTGAAGCATTAGTGCGTTGGAACTCTAAAACACGGGGGTTTATCTCTCCGGGGGCTTTTATTCCTGTGGCAGAAGAAACCGGGTTAATTGTTCCCCTAGGAGAATGGATTTTAACCGAAGCTTGTCGTCAGATTCGAGAGTGGCACGAACGATTCCCTCGTAATCCCGCTTTAATTATGAGTGTAAATCTATCCGGTCGTCAATTTTCTCAACCCAACTTAGTCAAACAAATTAAAACGATTCTCGATTCAGCCGGGATTGAAGGCGATCGCTTAAAATTAGAAATCACCGAAAGCATGATGATGAATGATGTAGAAGCAGCCATTTCTCTGCTCAATCGTTTAAAAGGATTAGGATTACGGTTAAGTATTGACGATTTTGGTACGGGCTATTCTTCTTTAAGTTATTTACATCGTTTTCCTGTGGATACCCTAAAAGTGGATAAATCCTTTGTGGGACGGATGGAAGATGGAAAAGACAGCCATAAATACTTTCAAATTGTGCGCACTATCATTTCTTTGGGTCATAATTTGGATCTCGATGTCATTGCTGAAGGGATTGAAACTGAAGGGCAAATGAAGGTTTTAGAATCCCTTAACTGTGAATTTGGACAAGGTTATTTATTCTCTCGTCCCCTTTCGAGTGAGAATGCAGAAGCCTTATTAGCTGAAGAAAATCATTCTCTTCTCTAAAACTATAATAAAAATTAGGCTAATTGCAATTAAATTAAAATGAGTGATCCGACGGACATTAAAACAATAATCAGAGAAGAATTACCGAAGATTCTGGCCGAAGATGCAGGTATTCGCGATTTTATCTTACGGACGGTTTCCGACTATTATTCACCTCGAATTGAAACAGATCACAAGTTTGAGGAGTTTAAAGAACGAGTTGACCGAATCTTAGCAGAATTAGAACGAGATAGGGAAGAACAAAGAAAATTATGGCAAGAAAATAACCGTAAATGGGATGAACAGAACCGTAAATGGGATGAACAACATCAACAAAATCAAGAAATCCTAGGAGAAATTAAAAAGATGAATCGTAAGCATGATAGCACCATTGGGGCTTTAGGTTCTCGTTGGGGGCTATTTTCTGAAAGGAGTTTTCGTAATGCTTTAGCTGCTATTTTAGAAGAATCTTTTGGGGTCGAAGTTGTCAATATTAATGATTATGATGCGGATGGTATGGTTTTTGGTCGTCCGGATCAAGTAGAAATTGATGTCATTATCAAAAATGGGTTAGTGATTGTTTGTGAAATTAAGTCTTCTATGAGTAAATCGGATATGTATACCTTTAACCGCAAAGTGGAATTTTATCAACAAAAATATCAGCGTCACGTTAATCGTAAAATCGTCGTTTCACCTATGGTTGATGCGACTGCTTTACCAGTTGCAGACAGTTTAGGGATTGAAGTTTATAGTTATGCTGATGATGTATCTGTGGAGAGTGAGTCTTAATCAAAAAAAAGGATTAGACATTTTTGTGTTGCCTAACCCTTATTACTTGAAGACGGTGGGATGAAGTCGAAACTTCACACCCCCTCTTAAATGCTAGTTTTTAGATCCATTGGGCTTATATTCTTCAAGTTTGATGTCTACCGACTCAACATTCCAGATTTGCTCGCAATATTCAGCAATGGTGCGATCAGAGGAGAATTTACCCATTCTCGCAGAATTAAGAATCGCCATTCTGGTCCAGTTATCTTGATCGCGATAGGCTTGACTTACCGCATCTTGACAGTCAACATAAGCTTGATAGTCAGCCATTAACATATAAGGATCATCATTCATTAACTGATCCACAATGGGTTGGAATAACTCACAGTTACCATGACTAAAGTAACCGCTAGAAATGCGATCAATCACACCTTTTAAGTTACCGTTGTTGTGGTAGTAGTCACTGGGAGAATAACCCTGTGCCTTGCGATCATAGACTTCTTGGGCGGTTAAACCAAATAAGAAGAAGTTTTCTGCGCCGGCTTCTTCGCGAATCTCAATATTTGCCCCGTCTAAGGTACCAATGGTTAAGGCCCCATTCATGGCAAACTTCATATTACCGGTTCCAGAGGCTTCTTTACCCGCAGTAGAAATCTGTTCAGAGAGATCAGCCGCCGGATAAACCCGTTGACCCAAAGACACATTAAAGTTGGGCATAAAGACCACTTTTAAGCGTCCGCGAACATCGGGATCATTGTTAACCACATCAGCGACGGCGTTGACTAACTTAATAATTAATTTAGCCATGAAGTATCCAGGGGCTGCTTTACCGCCAAATAGGAAGGTACGAGGGACATAATCACCGTTGGGATCATGTTTCATGCGGTTGTAGAGGTTAATGATTTCGAGAACCATTAAATGCTGACGTTTGTATTCGTGAATCCGCTTGACCTGTATATCAAACATGGTGTTCGGGTCAATTTCGATGTTGCGATATTTCAACAGGTAAGCGGCTAAATCCCGTTTATTGGCCTGCTTAATTTCGTGCCATTGTTTGCGAAACTCAGCATCATCGACAAATTGCTCCAGTTTACGCATTTCGTCTAGGTTTTTTAACCAACCGTCGCCAATTTTTTCGGTGATTAATGAGGAGAGTCTGGGATTACTGAGTAAAATCCAGCGACGGGGAGTGACACCATTGGTCTTATTGTAAAATTTCTCTGGCCAGAGTCTAGCAAAGTATTTGAGGGTGTCTTGTTTGAGTAACTGGGTGTGTAAGGCTGCTACTCCATTAATGGCATGGGACCCTAGACAAGCTAAGTTAGCCATGCGGATTAATTTTTCGGATCGTTCTTCGATTAAGGAGATATTGCTGACTAACTCATCATCGTTGGGGAACCAGGTCCGAACATTCTCTAAGAAGCGATAATTGAGTTCGTAGATGATTTCGAGGTGTCTGGGCAGTAATTCACCAAAAATAGTCACGGGCCAGCGTTCTAGGGCTTCTGGCATTAAAGTATGGTTGGTGTAAGCTAGGGTTTTGGTGGTGATTTCCCAGGCTTTATCCCAGGTATAGTCGTGTTTATCCACTAACAGGCGCATTAACTCCGCTACAGCGACGGCCGGGTGCGTGTCGTTGAGTTGTACGGCAACTTTTTCAGGGAATTGATCTAAGTTGTCGTGGTTACGCAAGTGAATACGAATGAGGTCTTGCAGCGAAGCAGAAACAAAGAAATATTGTTGTTCTAGGCGTAATTTACGTCCGGCTGGGGTGTTATCGTTGGGATACAGCACTTTGGAGATGGTTTCTGCCCCCATCTTTTCTTCTACGGCGCGATCGTAATGACCGGCGTTGAAGGCTTCAAAGTTAAAGGACTCACTGGCCTCTGCTTTCCACAGTCTTAAGGGGTTGACGAGGTTGGTTTTATAGCCGGGAACCGGGGTATCGTAGGGAATGGCTAAAATGGTGCGATCCGCCACCCAGAAGCTTTTGAGGTTACCATTATCATCGTGGGTTTTCTCGGTGTGTCCCCCTAATTTGATTTCGACGGCTTCGTTGGGACGGGAGATTTCCCAGGGGTTCTCAAACCGTAACCAGTTGTCAGGAATCTCCACTTGCCAACCGTCTTGGATGGTTTGATGGAAAATACCAAACTCGTAGCGGATACCGTAACCAATGGCCGGCATGGATAAGGAGGCTAAGGAGTCGAGAAAACAAGCCGCTAAACGACCTAATCCTCCGTTTCCGAGTCCTGGGTCCGGTTCTTGTTCGATAATGTCATCCATGTCTAGATCCATCTCTTCGATGATCTCTTTCATGGTGTTGTATAGTCCCAGGTTCACCATGTTATTTCCTAACTGACGACCCATGAGGAATTCAGCCGAGAAATAAGAGACGATTTTAACTTCTTCTTTTTTGTAGGTCTCGATGGTTTTTAAGAAGCGATGTAACAGGCGATCGCGGACTGTGTAAGATAGCGCAACATAATAATCTCTTAGGGATGCTTTCGACTGGTCAACCCCTTGAATATAAAAAAGATGATCCAGAAATGCCCGTTTTAGGGTTTCTTTACTCATTCCTGTGCGATCATCTTCAATCTTAATGTTAGGGTTCTTGACTTTGGAACTTAATGTACTCATAAATTAATCCTGAGTGGGCTATGTAAACTTTTCTATAGATTTCAACAGCAACTATGCCACTATTAGCCAAACAAAAAATAGAAGGAAACAACATAAAAATAACTTCGTCTGAGGCTTTTACTTTTATGTTTTTTGGATTTCCTTAACTTTACATTCTGTCGTGCTATATAGGCCAGCATATACTATTTTGCAGCGTAATTAGAGTGCTTGGGTTACGCTTTCTTGACAATTGAATTACCTTTTTTTCTTGATACAGCTTCATTTCTATTATATATTATTGATTGAGTTTAACTGTATTTTCTTTAGATTTATTTAATAGAATTACCCATGGATTATTAATAATAATTTAATGTTTTCTTAAGTTGAACAATGTTAAAGTTGGACTTTTTTGAAACCTATTCAAAGATCATAATATTATGATAGAGAAAAAGAATCAAAATTAAGACATTTCTTATTCTTAGTAATCAATGAAAATACTTCTTGTTGATGACGAAGCGGAATTAACTGAACCCCTTTATCATGTCTTATCCCACGAAGGTTATGAGGTAGATGTGGCTGATGATGGACAACAAGGTTATCAATTAGCTTTACAAAATAATTATGATCTGTTAATTTTAGATTGGATGTTACCCGGTAAGCCAGGACTGTCTATTTGTCAAGAATTGCGATCGCAAGGTAAACAGACCCCCGTCTTGTTCCTCACGGCTAAAGACACCCTAGATGATCGGGTTATGGGGTTAGATGCAGGGGCAGATGATTATTTAGTGAAACCCTTTGAGTTAAGGGAACTGATGGCCAGAGTCAGAGCATTGTTACGACGTTCTCCTGGTTTAGAAGGGAGTGGGATGGGTCGGTTAAAAATAGGAGATTTAGAGCTAGATCCAGAGAACCAAGTTGCCTACCGTCAAGGAAGAATGGTTAGTTTATCGGATAAAGAAGTGAAACTGCTGGCCTATTTCATGGAATATCCCCAACAATTATTGACTCATAACCAAATTTACCAATATTTATGGGAAGAACCGGAAAAACCCAATAGTAATGTCTTAGCTGCTTTAATTCGCTTACTAAGGCGCAAAATAGAAGAAGAAGGTCCCTTAATCCATACGGTTTATGGTAAAGGGTATCGTTTTGGTGAATAAGGATTGTTGGAGGATATAAAAATTTGCTAGAGAAATGTAGGCAAAATTAATATTTTGTAATAAGATGAAAAAATCTACAGAATTGTAGTACCTAATACAATAGGGGGTGAGGTAAATGAAAGGAAAAAACAACAATCCCAACCCCACAGTGGTGGACTTAACCCAAGACATACTACTTCGTACTACTATCCCTTTAGACAACCATGCGGCCTTAAGATCAGGATTTGCGGGTTATCCCATTAATCCTCGCTGGAATGTCAGTAAAGTTCGTGCTTGGAAAACCGGTCAACAGTTGCGTCAAGCACTACAAGAAGG
>NZ_PRLH01000033.1 GCF_003013815.1 Cyanothece sp. BG0011
TCGTCCTCAAATTCCCTTTCCTACCCCTGGCTCTCAGTTTGTTTCTCCTCTTGAAACGTCGACTAATCAAACCATTCGCTTAGTTCTCATTCCGAATGGAACCGTTAAAACCCTTTTGGAGTAAGTTAAAATGTCACTAATTGAGTAATTTCTTGGGCTAATTCTAAGGGATTAAAAGGTTTAGGGATAATGCCGATGATGTTTAAAGAATCATAGTCAGTCTCATCAATCATATTGCTTTTTCCTGTTAGTAAAATAACAGGTATTTTTTGCGTAAGGGGATCGTACCTTAACTGATTCAGCAAGGCCAAACCATCAACATCAGGCATCATAACATCTAAAAGAATCAGATCCGGTTGTTGCCTGAGGGCTTTTTCTCGCCCCTCTTGACCGCTAGAAGCCGTTAATACTTCCCATTGGACTACTATTTCTAAAGAAGCTTTAACAACATCGAGAATAGCGCGTTCATCGTCAATTATTAGAATTTTTAAGTTTTTCATTTCAGTTTTTTACTAAATTTTGTCTTACTTTTTCTCCCTCGTCTCACAAAAATAAGTTCAATTATTTGATTTATCGTATTTTTTCCCCTCAAGGGACAATTTTATCAAGAAATTTCACAGAAAAGGGATTTTCAGAGAATTTTCATATTTTCCTTTTAAACTGTTCTTAAAGCAATGACAGTTGCCCCTTTTTGATTTTTTTTTACCCAAAATGTTCCATCACTTTAACAAACTAGGACAAATTTATACAACAGGTTATCAAATTCATCCAGAAAGCTATCCCACCCTCAAAGGCTGTAATTATTCATCAGAAAAATTAGCCAGAAAAGCCTGGAAAACTTGGACATTTCACTATCTTGAATACTGTTTGATCTTAGCGGCACCTTCCAAAACTCATTATGAATACAAAGCAGAATAAAAAGAGGCGTAAGGTTCCCAACGCTAAGCTGTCGCTATAGCGTGGGCTTTCTGTAGCCCTGAATTTACTGGACAAGCCAATAAACTCGAACCTCCAGGCGACCTTACACTTCGCCCCACTAAAGCTATCATCAACGACCCATTAAGATCAGCATCTCCAATCCATCCACAAGCTTTATTACTGCATTTAAAAGACTTATTATTTCTTAGTCCAATATGCAGACAACAATGACAAGTTTGCGATGTATATCTTGGGTTAATTGCTATTACCTCAATCCCTTCTTTAATTCCTTTATATTCTAGAAATGTTCTCAACTGATAGAAAGCCCATGAATTCGATCGTCTTCGTTCAGTTTTATTTCTAGGTTTTTGATTAGTTCTTTCTCGAATTCCCGTTAAATCTTCAATAGACACAAAGGATTGAGTTTGTTTAGCTTCGTTAATAATAGTTTTAGATATATTGTGGTTTAACCATGCCTGATATCTTCTTTCTTTCCCTGATAGCCGTTTCAAGATTTGACGACATCTACGCCGTGTTGACCTTGTGCCTTGGGTTGCTTTTTTCTGCAAAGAAGCTCTGACTTTGGTTAATTTATCCCGTTTTTCTTGAATGTTTTTTCCTGACCATGAGTTATTAGTTGAGGTAACTGCTATGTCTCTTCTCCCAAAATCTACCCCTATAACCCCCCTGCCTTCGGCATCCCCCCTATTAGGGGGGACTATGGGGGGTGGAGCATCAGATTTTAACTGAATATGCACATACCAATCCCCATCTTTATGTTGACAAACTTGTGCTGAGGTTGGGTTTTGACCTGATAATTTTCCTATATGGTAATTACTTACTCTCATAGGAATTTTCGCTCGTTTTCCTGTTGTACTAATACTAGCTAAATAACCAGTTTCAATAAACCGAAAAGTACGAGTATCACAGTCAAAGCTAGTAGGTTTAAAGTGTTTAACTTTTCTACCTTTTTGTTTAGCAGTTAAGCGATTAGCTGCAACTCTAGCGCAAGCTCTAACAACATGATTGGCTGTTAATCCAAAACGTTCCTTAACGTCTTGATAGCAAACAGCTTGAATTGAGTTTCTATTAGTCAAATTGGGCTTAACAGTCTTATTAATATAGTTACAAGCATCAGCAAACGCCTGAGCAGTATTACCCAACAGTTGGGTTTGCTCTGATGTAGGGTTAAGCTTTACAACTAGGGTTAAGACTTGTTTCATCGACCTTAAAAACTCACTATAATGACATATTAACATAAAAATCGTACTTCGTGTTAATATATTGGTCGCAATTCCTCTCGACTCTGTGCAATTGCGCCGACAGGAACTTTCAGTACAGAGCGAGCCTCCTTGCGACATCAAGGTGAACAAAGGAATTTTAGACAATACCCACTCAATAAGGAACCTTACCATTCATTAGAAACCTCCATGGAAGATCAACCCCAACAGTAAAATGAGATGAAAATATTACTAATTGAAGATGATTTTTCCACATCCTTGGCCATCTCAGAAGCCTTAAAGATGGAGAAATATCAGGTGGATCGGGCTGATAATGGTCAAATGGGCTTAGAACTAGCTGAATCTATAGACTACGACTTAATTTTGTTGGACATTATCTTACCCAAACTCAATGGCCTTGAAGTCTGTCGTCATCTACGCAATCACTACAATTACACACCAATTTTACTATTAACGGCTAAAAATAGTCCTCAAGACTGTGTTGCCGGGTTAGAAGCAGGAGCCGATGATTATCTGGTTAAACCCTTTGCTTGGAGTGAATTACTAGCTCGCATTAAGGCTCTGTTGCGCAGAGAAAAAACAGTTATCTGCGATGTTTTGACCTGGGAACATCTACAAATTAACCTCAATACCCATGAAGTTACTTATCAAGGATCATTGTTAAATTTGACCCCCATAGAATACGGTTTACTAGCGTTATTGTTAAGAAAACCTCAACGGATTTTCAGTCGTCAAACCATTTTAGATCGCCTCTGGCCCACTGATAAAAGTCCAGGGGAAGAAACCGTTACGGCTCATGTTAAAAAGTTACGACGGAAACTTAAGAAGGCTGGAATGAACAAAGAGATGATCAAAACCGTTTATGGGTTTGGTTATCGACTGGCAGAGCCAAACGAAGAAAGTTTAACCCCCTTTGAACAACAACTTCAAGAGAAAATATCCGAAATTTGGGAGCAAAAGAAAGAGAGATTAGAAAACGAGCGAGAAATGTTAGTTCAGTTAATTATCAATCTCCCCTCACAAGGCAGTCAAAAGTCGGCAAAAACAGAAGAAGCGATCGCCTTAGCCCATCGTTTAGGGGGAACCCTTGGTATTTTCGGCAAACAACAAGCATCCCAGATTCTAGAGCAAATGGAGCAATTACTGCAAAATCAAGCTGATAGCCAGCAATGGACGAAATTATTAGACTTAGCGATCGCCTTAGAGCAAACCTGGAACCTAGACGCTCAAACCATCCACTGTGGTGCCATTAATAGGGCTGAGGGTTTATTATGTATTGGGGTTGAACAACAATGGCTTCAAGTCCTCAAAACAGTTTCTTTCTTAGAACATTGCCCCATTGAAGCTGTTTCTACCCTCAAAGATGCTCAATCTATCCTAGGCTCTCATCAACCGAAGGCCGTGATCATCGATCTCGAATTAACAGAAACAAGGGACAAAGGCGTAACATTTCTCAGGGAGTTAGGGCAGAAAAACCCGAATTTACCGTTTTTTGTCCTAGATAGTCGCCATGATTTATCCTATCGTCTCGACATTGCCCATGCGGGCCAGGGAATGTTTCTGCACAAACCCTTAACCAGCGATCGCTTGTTGCGGGCCGTGATCAAGAAACTGCAACCCCACCCCACCCCAGAAGCAACCCTAATGTTAGTCGATGATGACTCCCTGTTTTTAGGGGCCTTAACTCCAATTTTAACGGCCTCTGGCTTTAAGGTCATTTGTCTGTCGGAACCGGAAAAATTTTGGCAAGTTTTAGAGGAAAATCACCCTGATGTGTTGATTTTGGACATGGAGATGCCCCAGTTTAACGGATTAGATTTGTGTAAAATCGTACGCAAGGATGATCGCTTTTGTTCTGTGCCCATTATATTTGTCTCTCGACATCAGAACTTTAAGATGATTGACCAAGGGTTTGCCTCTGGTGCGAATGATTATGTCCGTAAACCTCTGGTTCCAGAGGAACTAATTGCCCGTATTTTTAAGCAACTGAACAATAAGTAGTAGAATCTATCTTAAATGCAAACCGGCTAATTCGTTTTGTATCAGGCCATAGCATTCACAAGCTGAATTTTCTAATTCTTCCCGATTCAAAATGGTAATTTTACCCCGACTATATTGAATGATTCCTGCTCTTTGTAGCTTATTAGCGGCCACTGTCACCCCTGCTCGTCTCGTTCCCAATAGATTAGCCATCAATTCGTGGGTTAGGGGTAAAGGGTTTTCGAGTACACAGTCATAGACAGATAATAACCAACGAGCCAGACGTTGCTCTATAGTATGCTGACGATTACAAGCCGCTATTTGAGCAACTTGAGTCAGTCGCGTTTGGATATAAAAAAGCAATAGGTTTTGGAACCTTTCCCCTTGTTCAAATGCTTGTTTTAAAGGGTCAGCCTCTACTCTCAACGCTGTTCCCCCAATTGACACGATCGCTCTGTCAACATTATAATCACCTCCCAAAATAATAGGAAGACCAACCATCCCTTCATTGCCGACTAAGCTAACTTCTGTGCTGTTTCCAGTCTCCATAATTGAGAGAAGAGAAATCATTGCCGAATTAGGGAAATAGGCATAATTGAGCTTTTCTTGGCACTCATGGATCACAGTGCCGGCTGTTAAAATTATGGGTTTGAAATGAAGACTTAACCGTTTATATTCAGACTCGGGTAAAGCAAGAAGTAGTTTGTTGTCTAGACATTTCCTAGAGGGACTGATAACCACAATGATAATACCGTTTTCTATAACTAACTCTAAAAGACGAGTTTAACAGCAAAATCTGAAGATCCTCTGAAATTCAAATCGTACACCTTCGATAATCTCCCACACTACCCCACACCCCCCACACCCCCCACACCCCCCTTTAAAAGGGGGGCAGGGGGGGTTAGGGGCAGGGGGGGTTAGGGGCAGGGGGGGTTAGGGGGCAGGGGGGGTTAGGGGCAGGGGGGGTTAGGGGGCAGGGGGGTTGGGGGCAGAGTTTCATTCCGCCTTGGGTAGATTAATGGTAAAAGTTGCTCCCTGTCCTTTCCCTGGACTCTCAGCCATTACCGTGCCGCCCTGAGCTTCTACAAGAGAACGCACCAAGAACAGCCCCAACCCTAAACCTTTAGTCCGTTTCCTCTTATTAGAGCCATTCCCTTGCCGAAACTGCTCAAAAATATGGGGTAAGTCCTCAGACGAAATCCCTTCTCCCGTGTCCTGTACCTGTACCTGCACCTGAGTTGGCGTATCCAGCAACCGTAGGGTGATTTGACCCCCTCTAGGGGTAAATTTGATGGCGTTGCTCAATAGATTGGACAACACCTGGCGCATACGAGTCGGGTCAAGGGGTAATGGGGTGGGACAGGGTTGTAGGTCGGTTTCGAGTTGTAGCTCTTTTTTCTCGATCTGGGGTTGCACCTGGGCGATCGCTTGTTGCAGAAGTGCTGGCAAATCACAGGGTTCGAGGATAATTTCAAAACGTTGATGAATAATAGAAGAAACATCGAGCAAGTCTTCAATGAGTTGGGCTTGGGTTAACCCACTCTCAACGATGGCATTGATCCCCTCTTGCGTCTGTGCCTCATCTAACCGTCCTTCCTGCATCAGTTTCGCCCAACCAATAATGCTGGTTAAAGGGCTGCGTAGCTCATGGGAGATCAGAGCGAGAAACGCATCCTTACTAGCATTAGCTGCCTCAGCAATACGGGCTTTATCGAGTAGGATCTCACCATCACGCTGTGCTATCGCTAGGGAAATCATCGCCGACACCAGTGGGATATAGAGATCGAGCATCCGTAACTGCCGCTCACTGGGACGGTGGGGCCGCCGAAAATGGGTGGAAAGGATTCCCCGCAACTGCCCTTGACGATCCATCAGAGGAGTTGACTGTAGGGATCGAAACCCTGCTGATGCTGCGAGGGGAAGGTGAGATGCAAATTCTGGATCAGTTTCCACATCCTCAATAATCACCCTTTGCCCCGACTCCAGGGTGCGACGGCAAACAGCGCGCTCATTAACCCGCACTTCTCGGAAACGATCGAGAAACTCAGCATTAAACCCTCGATGGAGGATGATTTCTAATACTTCCCTTTCGGGGTCATAGAGTTGGATATTGCCCATATCTGCCTCAAGCAAGTCAATCGTGGCCTCAAGCACTTGATTCAAGACCAGATCGAGATCCAGGGAGGAGAATAACTGCAGACTCAGACTCTGTACCTGATTCATGGCCGATAACTCTTGTTGCAGTTGCTTCTGAGTATCCCGTAAATGTTGTTCGATTTGCTTGAGATGGTCAATATCCACCAGGGCCACAATGGCCCCCATAATCTGATTATCAATGGTACGGTAAGGACGAATCCGCAATACATACCAGTGACCTTGCCGATCCTGCACCTCCTGTTCCACTGTCTTTAGGGTAGCCATCACCTCTCTGACCAATGTTTCCAAATCAGAATCGATAATACTAAACCTCAGATCGCTGATGGGTCGTCCCACATCCGTTGGAATTACGTTAAACACAGTCTGGGCCGATGGGGTAAAACGGCGAATACAGAGATCATCCGATAGCATCAAAATGGGAATGTTGACATGGTTGATCAGGTTCAAGAGGTCATCGTTAGCGCGACGGGCTTCCACGTTGCGTTTTTGCAGTTCCTCATTGGTGGTTTTTAATTCTTCATTGGCCGATTGAATTTCCTCCTTAGCGGTTTGTAGTTCTTCATTGGTGCTTTTTAGTTCTTCATTGCTGGAGAGAATTTCTTCATTCGCTGTGATCAATTGTTGATTAGTCGATTCTTTTTCCTCAATGGTTAATTGTAGGAGAGTTTGAGTATCGAGCAACTCCTGACGACTAGCAGCCAGTCGCTGGCGGAGTTGGCGAATCTCCAGGTTAATCTCCACTGCTTCGACTTCCGTTTCTGCTGACTCTTCCCTCAGTGCTGATAGAGGTTCGGCTGTTTCACGCTGAAACAAGATCAGATAGCAACGGTCAGAGGAGGTAGAGGTATGAAAGGGAATCACTTCTACTGTCAAGTCTCTTTCTGATAATTCAGATATATCTCGAAGTTTCAAGCCCTCCCGTCTGACCGCGTTTCCCTGTTGTTTTGTTTCTTCAATGGCCATGCGGACTTCGATCAATAAACTGGGCCGAATCATCTTCAACAGGTTGTAACTGGGTTCTCCAGGGGGAATTCTCAAATAGGGACTGGTATCACCCCGACATTGCAAAATTTCTAGCTGTTCGTTGACAATAACCCCGGCCGGACCGAAGCGACTCAAGACAATCTGATCGGCCCACTGTTGGATGTTACTGCGATTGAGGGCGGAGGAAAACCCCTGTCTGGGTTCTAATTCTGTCTGTCTGGGATAGTAGCTGGCAATAAAGTCGAAGTTGAGACGGGAGGGAACGGACAGACGGGTATAAATCTTTGCTTGGCCATCAAAGACCTCAAATAAATCTTTGGTATCTCCCAAACTTTCGGAATTGCCCAACACCAGAAAGCCTGTGGCTTTAAGACTGTAGTGGAAGAAGGATAACACCCGTTTTTGTAAAGAGGACTTAAAGTAGATCAGGACATTGCGACAACTGAGGAGATCAATGTCGGAAAAGGGGGGATCACTGCTGAGATCCTGATGGGCAAAAATACACAGTTCTCGCACGGATTTTTTAATCTGATAGCCTCCATCTACCTCGTTAAAAAAGCGATAGCGGCGTTCGGGTGAGATATTTTCCATCTGGTTTTCTCGATAAAAGCCATTGCGAGCAATTTCAATGGCCTGATCACTAATATCGGTCCCAAAAATTTGAATGGTGCTACTAATTAACTGGCTATCGAGGCACTCTAGCAGACAGATGGCTAGGGAATAGGCTTCTTCCCCTGTCGCGCATCCAGGAACCCAAATACGAATGTTAGAGGCTGGAGTGGACTGTTGTAGCAGGAGGGGAAAGACTCGCTCTTGAAGGATGGTATAGACTTCGGGATCACGGAAAAAGTCAGTGACGGTAATCAGCACGTCTTGATACAAGGCCTGAATTTCGTCCGGGTGATCATACAAATACTGAATATACTCACTTAAGTTGAGGCATTTCTGTAACACCACGCGTCGCCCTAGTCTTCGCTGAAAGGTGGTGGGTTTATAATTGCTAAAATCAACCCCGGTTTGCCGTTGTAGTAGTCGGAATATGGTGATCAGTTCATCTTCGGCTATAGCTGGGGTTTCACCTTTTGCTGGTTCTGGACTGGCCTCTGCTCGCAAATAGGGATGACGCTTGAGTTTGACTAACTCCTCGGCTATTCTGGACGGGGACAGCACAAAATCTACTTTCCCTGTGGCAATAGCGGCGGCCGGCATTTCTCCAACTTAAATGTCGGTAAGGGGTCTCCCCTTATACGAATGTTAGGGGGAGGGGAATTACCGACCAAAAAATAAACCGACCATAGGGAGTCCTTTTAAACAGGAGATTGTTGTTTTTCAACATATTGTTTAAGTTGTTCAATCGTTACACCACCGCAAGTAGCAATAAAATAAGAACCAGTCCAGAACACAGGTTTTTGTCCATAAAATTGAGTTAAATGATCTGAAAAATCTTTTCTGATTAAACGAGAAGAAACAGTTTTTAAATTAGCAATAAATTTACTAAGTTGAACTTTAGGATTAAACTCAACAAGTAGATGAACATGGTCTGTTTCACCATTAAATTCTACTAATCGACAATCCCATTTACTGCAAGTATCTGTGAAAATTCGTTGCAGACGAGATAGGATGTCAGGGGTAATGACTTTTCTCCGATATTTAGTCACTAAGACAATATGTACGGCAAGTAAGTAAACTGACCTATTTTCTTTACTATAACTATTGTTCATTAACAACGATAAGTGCTACAATAATAGTATTATGATACTGACATTTGAGTACCGAATCAAGCCTAATCAAAAGCAAGCAGAGTGTATAAACCAGTGGTTAGAACTTTTACGTCGTCACTGGAACTATGCGCTAGGTCAGCGTTTGGACTGGTTAAGACGGACTCGATGTGCCATTGATAGATGCAGTTTAATTAGTGAAACCATAGGAGAAATACCAGAAAAAGTTAATTATTACACTCAACAATCAGATTTAAAACAGACAAAAACTCTCTTTCCTGACTACAAAAATATCTACTGCGAAGTTCAACAGATGAATCTTCAAAGATTAGAAAAAGCCTGGAAAAGATGGTTAGTTCCAGATAAAAAAGGTAAAAGAGGAGGGCGACCTAGATTTAAAAAAGCTGGTCAATTAAGGTCTTTTAGTTTTTCGAGAGTTAATCATCCCAAAGCTGTTATCAAGTTTCAAAATAATTGTCTTTGGACAAAAAAATGGGGAGCTATACCAGTTGTAATCCATCGTCCGATTCCTGAAAGTTTTATTCTTAAAACAGCTACATCGTTAAAAAAGCAGATGGATACTATGTCTGTATTACAGCAGAAGATGAGACGATTCCGAATGTTATTCCCATAGATAATATCAAATCAGCAGTTGGAATTGATGTAGGATTAAAAGAGTTTTTGACTACCAGTCAAGGAAAAACAGTTGCTGTTAAAAAAGATTTATCGCAATCGACAAAAGCATTTAGCTCGTCAACAACGTAAATTAGCCAGAAAAATAAAGGGTCAAAAAACTATGAGAAACA
>NZ_PRLH01000163.1 GCF_003013815.1 Cyanothece sp. BG0011
TTCAACATATTGTTTAAGTTGTTCAATCGTTACACCACCGCAAGTAGCAATAAAATAAGAACCAGTCCAGAACACAGGTTTTTGTCCATAAAATTGAGTTAAATGATCTGAAAAATCTTTTCTGATTAAACGAGAAGAAACAGTTTTTAAATTAGCAATAAATTTACTAAGTTGAACTTTAGGATTAAACTCAACAAGTAGATGAACATGGTCTGTTTCACCATTAAATTCTACTAATCGACAATCCCATTTACTGCAAGTATCTGTGAAAATTCGTTGCAGACGAGATAGGATGTCAGGGGTAATGACTTTTCTCCGATATTTAGTCACTAAGACAATATGTACGGCAAGTAAGTAAACTGACCTATTTTCTTTACTATAACTATTGTTCATTAACAACGATAAGTGCTACAATAATAGTATTATGATACTGACATTTGAGTACCGAATCAAGCCTAATCAAAAGCAAGCAGAGTGTATAAACCAGTGGTTAGAACTTTTACGTCGTCACTGGAACTATGCGCTAGGTCAGCGTTTGGACTGGTTAAGACGGACTCGATGTGCCATTGATAGATGCAGTTTAATTAGTGAAACCATAGGAGAAATACCAGAAAAAGTTAATTATTACACTCAACAATCAGATTTAAAACAGACAAAAACTCTCTTTCCTGACTACAAAAATATCTACTGCGAAGTTCAACAGATGAATCTTCAAAGATTAGAAAAAGCCTGGAAAAGATGGTTAGTTCCAGATAAAAAAGGTAAAAGAGGAGGGCGACCTAGATTTAAAAAAGCTGGTCAATTAAGGTCTTTTAGTTTTTCGAGAGTTAATCATCCCAAAGCTGTTATCAAGTTTCAAAATAATTGTCTTTGGACAAAAAAATGGGGAGCTATACCAGTTGTAATCCATCGTCCGATTCCTGAAAGTTTTATTCTTAAAACAGCTACAATCGTTAAAAAAGCAGATGGATACTATGTCTGTATTACAGCAGAAGATGAGACGATTCCGAATGTTATTCCCATAGATAATATCAAATCAGCAGTTGGAATTGATGTAGGATTAAAAGAGTTTTTGACTACCAGTCAAGGAAAAACAGTTGCTGTTAAAAAGATTTATCGCAATCGACAAAAGCATTTAGCTCGTCAACAACGTAAATTAGCCAGAAAAAATAAAGGGTCAAAAAACTATGAGAAACAACAAAAAAGAATAGCTTTAACTCATCAAAAAATTGCTAGATATCGAAAAGACTGGCACTACAAAACAGCACATTGGTTGGTCAATAATTATGATTTTATTGCTTGTGAAGACTTAAACATCAAAGGGTTAGCTAAAACTAAATTGGCTAAGAGTATTTTAGATGTCGCTTGGGGAAATTTCTTAACAAAATTAGAAGCAGTGGCGGTAAAACGCGGCGTTTGGTTTGTCAAAGTTAGTCCTCATGGAACGACAGTAAATTGCTCAAGCTGTGGTCATAAAGTTCCGAAAACACTATCAGTTAGATTACATGAATGTCCGAAATGTAATTTGACAATGGATAGGGATGAAAACGCCGCAGTTAATATTATAAAAAAGGCATTGCAAATACATGGGGTGGGTCTCATCCCGTCTGCCTGTGGAGGCTTAGTCAGTGGACAGCCTGTGAAGCAGGAAACTTCTGGAACTGAGTATATGCAGTTATCTCTGTTTTAGAAGCCCCCGTTATACCGCCCAAGCGGTTAACGGAGGGAGAACGTCACATTCAGCCGTGGTACGCTCTTGGGCAAAGACAATGCCCCCCTCAGCGTGAATGGCTTTAACGCCAATGGCTCCGTCATTATTACTGCCGGAGAGGACAATGGCGATCGCTTTATTTTTTTGATCTGTTGCTAAGGACTCAAAAAATAGATCAATAGTCTTGATGCTTCGATGGCTTTGATCACAGACTGCTAATTGTAGCCGTCCCTCGGCGATAGTCATCTTAGCATTGGGGGGAACCACATAAACATGATTGGCCTCCACCCTCATGCCATTTTCGGCGGTTTTAACCGGCATTTGGGTGGTGCGGGCTAATAATTCCCTGAGAAGGCTTTCTTGTTCGGGAGCAAGATGCTGCACCAGCACAAACCCCATCCCTGTATCGGTGGGTAAGTGACTGAGTAATTCTGAAAAGGCATCTAAACCACCGGCCGAAGCCCCAATACCAACAATCAGGGATATTTCATCTTGAGAATTTTGAGGAGACATGAGGGGCTAACTAGATTATCTTTACCATCTCTTTCAAGATGCGGAGGAGGACAGAATCTAGAATTGAGAACATAATAAGTTCCCTAATTCTTAATTCTTTATTCCCCTCATTTCCATTTTATCCTGCTTTTTCTGTGGTTAGACTTTCTTTTACAGGTAAACTGTGAATAAACTGTCTAATGACTTCGGTTTTTGTCTTTCCATCTGCCATACAATACGCCTCTAAACGTAATAAGTCCCTCTCAGGAAGGCGAATGGTTAACACTTTGTCAGACTTTGGTTTTGTTCTAGCCATATTTACTTTGTACTAATATTGTCCTTTACTTGTCTTAACAAGATCCTAACATCATCTTCTTATTTATCACACGGTGAATGTACTTATTCTTTATTTTGTTAGTACAAAAACTTGACAAAGTATAAATATTGTCCTATGATAATAATAACAGGTAAAAAACCTAGGATTTGTAAATTTAGGAGCATAAACTATGGCCAATAACCCAGAAATTGACACAAAAACCCTTAATAACGACATTAGTGATGGTAGTGAATTGATTCCGGCTGACGTTGCGGCCAGAAGAGAAAGAGAAGGAACTCAAGAAGAAAAAAGAAAAGAAATTCAACAACAAGATGATATTTCTACCGAAGGGTATACCGTTGACCAAGAAGGATTAATTAATAATTATCCTGTAACCCCTCCTATGACGGCAGCAACTTATCCCACTCCTAGAGAACAATATGCCTATATTATTCTGGGTGGTTTAGCGGCAACTTTTGTTATTAGTTTAATTTGTATTGCTTTTAGTGTGAGTTAATTATTTACCTATTCAAAAATCATAAACTTTTGTCAAACCAAGAAAGGAGAATATAAAGATATGTCTACTCAAATGTCAACCAACAAACAAAACTTAAGTAAACAAGCCTACGAAGAAAAAGTAAAAGCCCAACTTGAGAAATTAAATGCTCAAATTGATGAGTTAAAAGCAAAAGCTAAACAATCTAAAGCTGAAACTGAAATCAAATATCACAGTCAAATTGAGGAATTAACTACAAAAAGAGATGCAGCTTTCAAGAAACTAGAGGAACTGCAAGAAGCCGGAGAAGATGCCTGGAAAGATATCCAAGCTGGCTTTGAATTAGCATGGAAAGACTTACAAGCATCCTTTGAAAACGCTACTAAGAAATTTCAGTAAGGTTTAGGACTCCTAAAAAATTGCCGTAATAGAAGTAATCGCTTTAATCTCCATTAACCCTTTACTTCTATTAGCTAAAAACATTAACGACACATAAAGAGGATAAAAATATATGGCGACTGAACTACCCACAAACCAACAAAATTTAAGTAAACAAGCGTACGAAGAAAAGGTAAAAGCTCAATTAGAAAAATTAAACGCTCAAATTGACGAGATAAAGGCAAAAGCTAAACAAGCTAAAGCTGAAACTGAAATCGAATATCACAGTCAAGTTGAGGAATTAACCGTAAAAAGAGATGCAGCCTTTAATAAGTTAGAAGAACTGCAACAAGCAGGAGAAGACGCTTGGAAAGATATTCAAACCGGATTTGAATTAGCGTGGAAAGACTTGGAAATGGCTTTTGAAGATGCTATGAAAAAGTTTCAATAAGTCTATCCTAAGCTAGATTATAATCTTTAACATTGCAGATAATACCCATCAATAGGGTATTATCTCTACTTATATATGTTGACGAATCTCTCTGAATTCAATTACTATAATAAACAGAATTAGCTCATAGAATTTATGGGTTTTTGAGTTTAATAGAAAGTGATTTACAAAGAAACTTTAAATTTATTAGAATGGCCTCGTCTTTGCCAGCAGTTAGCCACCTTTGCATCCACAAAAATGGGTGCAACCGCAGCCCGTAACCTACCGATTCCCACAAGTTTAGAAGAAAGTCAAGAGCTTCTAGAGCAAACCAAAGAAATTTACCGCCTAGAACAAAATTTAGAAATAAAATGGACATTTGAAGGGATAACCGATGTGGGAGACTCCCTAACAAGAGCAACCCTCAAAGGGATTTTATCAGGACAAGAACTGCTTAATATTGCGACAACTTTAGCAGGAATGCGACGGCTACGACGAATTATAGAAGATTATGAAGAACTCCCCACACTAACAGAATTAATCGCCGACATTCGCACCTATCCCGACTTAGAAAAAACCATCCATCATTGCATAGACGAAGCCGGAAAAGTGGCCGATCGCGCCAGTCCTAAATTGGGAGAAATTCGTCAGAATCTCAAAGAAAATAGAGAGAGAATTTATCAAAAACTGCAAAATATCATGCAGCAAAAAGGAGGAGCGATTCAAGAAACGGTGATCACCCAAAGGGGCGATCGCTTTGTTCTTCCCGTCAAAGCAGGGCAAAAAGAGCAAATTCCAGGGATTATTCACGATACCTCTGGGACTGGGGGAACCTTTTACATTGAGCCTAACTCCGTCGTACAAATGGGGAATAAACGCCGTCAATATTTACGACAAGAAGAAAGAGAAGAAGAAGCGATCTTACGCCAGTTAACCGAACAAGTGGCAGAAGTGGCCGAAGATTTAGAATATTTACTAGCGATCGCCACCATTTTAGACTTAGCTACAGCGAGATCCCGTTATAGTTTCTGGTTAGGAGGAAACGCCCCCAGATTTATCGAAAACAAAGAAACCATTACCCTCAGACAGTTGCATCATCCTTTATTAGTGTGGCAAGAAAGACACGAACAAGGATCACCCGTGGTTCCTATCAATGTACAAATTAACCCAGATATTCGAGTTATTGCCATCACCGGTCCCAACACCGGGGGAAAAACCGTTACCCTCAAAACCGTCGGGTTAGTTGCTTTGATGGCCAAAGTCGGGTTATTTGTCCCGGCCAAAGAACCAGTAGAATTACCGTGGTTTGAGCAAATTTTAGCAGATATTGGGGATGAACAGTCGATTGAACAGAATTTATCGACTTTTTCCGGTCATATTCGCCGCATTGTTCGTATTTTAGAAGCGTTAGAGCAGGGACAAAGGAGCAGGGAACAGGGAGCAGGGAGCAGGGAGCAGGGAGCAGTTTTATCTGAAACACCCCACACCCCACACCCATCTCTAATACTCCTAGATGAAGTGGGAGCCGGAACTGATCCAGCCGAAGGTAGTGCCTTAGCCATCGCCTTATTGCACCATTTAGCGGATCAGGCCAGGTTAACCATTGCCACAACTCATTACGGAGAATTAAAAGCCCTCAAATACGAAGATTCGCGGTTTGAGAACGCTTCAGTAGAATTTGATGATCGAACCCTCTCCCCCACTTATCGCCTGTTGTGGGGCATTCCAGGGCGGTCTAATGCCCTCAGTATTGCTCAACGTCTGGGTTTAGACGGGGAAATTGTCGAAGAGGCAAAAACTCGCATTGGGGGACTCTCTCAAGATGTTAACGATGTCATCGCCGGGTTAGAAGCGCAACGCAGACAACAGGAAGAAAAGGCACAAGAGGCACAAAAATTATTGCAAGAAACGGAGAAATTTTATACCGAAGTTACAGAAAAAGCCACGGCCCTGCAACAAAGAGAACAAGACTTAAAACGGTATCAAGAACTAGAAGTGCAAAAAGCGATCGCCGAAGCTAAAGAAGAGATCGCCCAAGTTATTCGTAATTTACAAAAAGGCAAAAAAAGCAGCCAAAAAGCTCAACAAGCAACGGAAGCTATTTCTAATATTGGTCAACGTCAGTTGCCGAAAAAAGCCAAAGCAACGGTTAGTTATCAGCCCAAAGTTGGGGAAAAAATTCGCCTCTCTAACTTAGGACAAACTGCTGAGGTGTTAGACGTTGCGCCTGAAGATGAAGAGGTTATGGTACGGTTTGGACTGATGAAAATGACCATTTCTTTTAATGAAATTGAATCATTGGATGGTCAAAAGGTCGAAACCAAGGCCAAACAAAAAAAACAAGCCGTTACCCCCCCACCTTCACCCCCTAAACCCAAAGACGTGCCAACCATTCGCACCTCTAAAAATACCATTGATATTCGGGGCAGTCGTGTCGCAGAAGCAGAGGCCGACTTAGAAAATGCGATCGCTCAGGCCACTGAGTCAGGGATATTATGGATTATTCACGGTAAAGGGACGGGTAAGTTACGTCAAGGGGTTCATGAATTTTTGAAGCGTCATCCTCAAATTGCTCGCTTTGAGTTAGCTGAACAAAAAGAGGGAGGTTCTGGGGTTACATTGGCTTATTTCAAATAATCTCAGTCGCTCAAAAACTGACTGGTAAAGGCGGCAAGGGAGCAGAGAAAGAGTTTTTCAGTTTTCTCCCCCGCCCCTGCTCCCTACTCCCCTGCAGTCTCAACGGACGATTTAGGCTTAACCGAGCAGTATTGCCTACTCCCCTGCAACGCCAAGATTAAAATGTTTGCGAGGGACTACTCAAACACCATGGCCTGTTTCCGGTTGCCCGTTGCTTCGAGTTGAGATTGTCCCGTTAACAATAAACCGGCTTGGGGTTCATTCCAACGCACCATCCAACCGGGTTGAATGCCCAAAACAACGATTAAAAGGGCTAAAACCAACGCAGGCACACGCTCAGCCCACAAGACCTTTGGTATTTGGGCTAATTCTGGGGTTAGGCGACCAAAGAAAACCTTGTTAACCATCAATAAGAAATAAACCGCCGTTAAGCCACTTCCTACTAAACAAAGTAACGTTTGTACAGGAAAGATCGGAAAACTCCCTCGAAAGACTAAAAATTCAGCAATAAAACCCACCATTCCAGGAATACCAGCACTCGCCATGACACCTAAAATGATTAAACTGCCTGTAATGGGTAAACCACGCTGAGGGTTCAATAAACCCCGTAAAAAGTCCACATCTCGGCTACCGGTTTTGTTGTAAACCACCCCAACCAATAAGAATAACAGGGCAGAAATTAAACCATGACTGACCATTTGAAACGTTGCTGCAGTAATACTTAAACGGGTACTCGCAGCAGCCGCGAGTAAAATGTAAGCCATGTGAGCAATAGAAGAGTAAGCCACCACCTTCTTCATATCCTTTTGGACAATCGCACAAGAAGCCCCATATAAGGCACTAATAGCAGCTAACGTAGCCAACCAAGGGGCGATATAAACCCAAGCATCCAAAAATAAACCCACACCGAAGCGCAACAGTCCATAGGTTCCTAATTTTAACAAAACGCCCGCTAATAACACAGAAACAGGGGTAGACGCTTCCACGTGAGCATCCGGTAACCAAGTATGGAAGGGAAAAATCGGGATTTTAATGGCTAACCCGATGAGTAACGGGGCGAGTAATAATAATTGAGTTGATAGGGGTAGGGTATGGGAGCGTAACGGCTCATAGTCAAACGTAGATGCCCCTGAAAACCACACTAAACCCAAAAATGACGCTAAAACCAAAAATCCTGAAATAGCGGTGTATAACAAGAATTTCATGGCAGCATAACCTCGTCTACTCCCCCCCCAAATAGCAATGAGGAAATAAAGCGGGATAATTTCTAATTCGTAGAAAAGGAAAAATAAGAGAATATCTTGTGCTAGAAATGCCCCTGATACCCCAGTATTTAATACTAAAATAAGGGCGTAATAAAACCGCGATCGCTCAATGGTTTTATCACTAGCATAAATAGCAATTAATGTTAGTAAACTATTAATAAATATGAGAGGAAAAGATAAGCCGTCAACCCCGACATGATAGTTTAAACCGATATCTTTAATCCAAGGAATAAACTCCGTTAACTGAATATTCGGGTTATCTATATCAAATTGCAACCCAATCACTAGGGTTAAAACTAATAAAATACTACTAAAAACAAGAGCCAAAGATCGATGAAATCCATCCTTTTGTTGACTGGGTAAACTAGCTATGATAATGGCTCCTATGAGGGGTATCACAATTAAAGCACTGAGCATGATTAATAATTATTCTCCTAGATCATAAAATCGTTAACTAACAGACATGAACAATTTATTTAATTTACCTTAAAAAAGTAGCCCAAAACTCACCAATAACTGACCATTGACCACTTAATATTAACCACAGTAATAAGCTGACACCAATTAAAATTGTCAGTATATAAAACTGGGATTGACCTGATACATTGTACTTCAACGCATTACCACTAAAAATCGTAAACAAACTCACTAAATTAACTACTCCATCAACCACATAGCGATCCAACCAAGCCGTTATTTTAGAAATATTTGCCACCAGTGCCACTACAGTAAATTCATAAATTTTATCTAAGTAAAAATCGTAAGCAAATAAATCTTGAAAGAAGCGTAAATAAAGATTAGCTAACCGTTCCCACGACCGACGAATGGGACGAAAAACCCCCACTAAACAACCTAATAAACCCGAGACAATGAACAATGGAATTGCCCATTGAACCGTTAAAGAATCATTATTGGCCACAGGCGTAATTTGAGATAACCACAACGGCCAACGAATGGGGGCTAAAGGGGCAATTAAGGTAAAAATAGTTAATGTTACCATCGGAAACGCCATCGGCCAGGGAACTTCCGGCGCTCGCCTTGTTTTCTTCTGAGGGGTTCCCAAGAAAACAGACCGAAAAATACGGGTTAAATTAAAGGCACATAGGGCATTCACAAACACTAAAATCCCTAATAACCAGAACGACACATTCCAAGAGCCATCAAACCATTTTGCCCAGGTCCAAAACATCCCCATGGGTAGTAAGGCTACCATTCCAGCAGAGCCAACCACAAACGCTGTGGTAGTAGCGGGCATTCTTGACCATAATCCTCCCATTTCTGTGATGTTTTGGTCACTGGTGGTTAAAATTGCTGAACCGGCACTCATAAATAATAACGCTTTAGCGATCGCATGGCTAAACACCAACAAAAAAGCAATATCTACATGGCCCAACCCCACCGCAATAAACACTAACCCTAAATAAGCACTGGTAGAATGACACAAGGCCCGTTTAATATCAATTTGGGCCATTGCTATCAAAGATGCACCAATGGCCGTTACTGTCCCCAAAACAATCAACACATCAGAGGCAATAGGGGACAAGGTAAACACCGGTTGCAGTTTAATTAATACATAAGCTCCGGCCGAGACAACAATAGAGTTTCGCATAATTCCCGCCGGGTTGGGTCCTTCCATGGCCTCATCTAACCACAAATTTAAAGGAAATTGAGCGCATTTACCCGTCGGCCCGGCAATCAGAGATAACCCCAATAATGTAGCGGTTAAAGGGGGAACTGGGTCAGTTAAGGCCCAATTTTCTAACTCTGAAAAGGTTAACCCTTCTCCATAACTCGATAGAGCCACTAACCCCATTAATAAAATAATATCCCCCACCCGTTTGGTTAAAAATGCGTCTCTGGCGGCTGTGACTACCAAGGGTTGAGCATACCAAAACCCCACTAACAAATAAGTCGACAGGGTTAAAATTTCTAGGAGTCCATAACTGAGCAGTAACGAGTCACTAAGGGCAATTCCTCCTAACGCTGCCTCAAATACCCCCATTAACCCAAAAAAGCGAGCTAAAGACCAATCTTTCTCCATATAGCCTAAAGCATAGATTTGGGCTAAAAGACTAATCCCTGTGATTAATTCTAGGGCCCCTAAACTGACAGGGGATAACTCTACCGATAGGAATAAATCTAAATCGGCCACACTGAGCCATTTAAACACTAATTGTTCAGTTTTTCCTTGCCAAATTAGACTAAACGCGATGGACCCATGAACAAAAGATAAGAAGGTCATTAATAGGTTTAAATAAGCAGCCGGCCGAGGACCAGTCCGCTTAATAATCCCTAAAGACCAGGGTAACGTTAAGAATGCACCCACTAACCCGTAAAACGGAATTAACCAACTACTCTGTAATAAAAAATCGTTCATCTTTTATCATTAATTACATTCAATTTTCAATTTATCTTGATGCTTCTTACCCAACTTTATATTTATTTGTGAATCGTACCATTTTTACCCGACCCTGTTAACTACATCCTGGCACAATATTAAAAAATAATAAACTAATCTTGACATAATCTAATATAATGCTCTTATCTTAGCCTTAGTATTTTTGATAATAATTGATGATATTAACTTCATTTCCTTGGTTAACTGCGATCATCCTCCTGCCTTTAATGGCTTCTCTCGTGATCCCTGTACTCCCGGTGAAAGACGGTAAACAAGTACGGTGGTATGCCATGGGAGTGGCGATCGCTGATTTTGTCTTGATGTGTTACGTTTTCACCCAACATTATGATACGAGTAACTCGAATTTCCAGTTAGTGGAAAGCTATCAATGGTTACCCACCTTAGGACTGAGTTGGACAGTCTCAGTAGACGGCATTTCTATGCCTCTGGTCCTTTTAGCTGGACTGGTAACCACTCTGGCCATGTTTTCTGCTTGGCAACTAGACCATAAACCCCGTCTATTTTACACCCTGATGCTGATGTTATACGCAGCCCAAATCGGGGTTTTCGTGGCTCAAGATGTCCTCTTACTGTTCATCATGTGGGAATTAGAATTGGTTCCTGTGTATCTCCTCATCTCCATTTGGGGGGGACAGAAACGACAGTACGCAGCCATGAAGTTTTTGTTATATACAGCAGCTGCGTCCATCTTCATCTTAGTGGCAGCCTTAGCCATGGCATTGTACGGAGGCGATAACCTCACCTTCGACTTAGTGGAACTGGGATTAAAAGATTATCCCTTGGGACTCGAATTATTGCTTTATGCAGGATTATTAATCGCCTTTGGTGTAAAATTAGCTATTTTTCCCCTTCATACTTGGTTACCTGACGCTCACGGAGAAGCGTCAGCCCCTGTGTCCATGATTTTAGCGGGGGTACTTTTAAAAATGGGAGGCTACGGCTTAATTCGCCTTAATATGGGACTCTTATCCGATGCTCATGTTTATTTTGCTCCCATTTTAGCCACATTAGGGGTGGTGAATATTGTCTACGGGGCTTTGACTTCCTTTGGACAAACCAATATGAAACGCCGTTTAGCCTATTCTTCTGTGTCTCATATGGGCTTTGTTTTGTTGGGAATTGCTTCGTTTACCGACTTAGGGATGAGTGGGGCAATGTTGCAAATGCTCTCTCATGGTTTAATTGCTGCTTTACTCTTCTTCTTAGCTGGTGTGACTTATGATCGCACCCACACCCTCGCATTAAACGATATGGGGGATATTGGGGAAAAAATGCCCAAAGTATTCGCTTTATTTACCGCCGGCGCGATGGCTTCCTTAGCTCTTCCTGGAATGAGTGGCTTTGCCAGCGAAATCTCCGTTTTTCTCGGTGTCAGTAATAGCGACATCTATAGTTCTAATTTTCGCACCGTTACCGTCTTTTTATCGGCCGTAGGGGTGATTCTTACCCCCATTTACTTGTTGTCCATGCTACGACAATTATTTTATGGCACGGACAAAATTCCTGTCTGTGTTGTCGGGGATACGGTACGACAAAAAGATTATCAAGATAACCAGGAAACCATGTGTTTCGGAACCAACTGTGTGCTACCTGAAAACGCTGACTATAGTGATGGTAAACCAAGAGAAGTCTTTATTGCGCTCTCTTTTCTGGTGTTGATTATTGCTATTGGGATTTATCCTAAGTTAGCGACACAATTATATGATGTGAAGACTGTAGCCTTAAATACCCAAGTCCGTCAATCTTACACCCAAATTGCCGAGAAAACTCCTCAAATTTATGCAAAAGGATTGCTTTCTCCTGAAGTTAGAACTTCTGAGAAATCCTCTGTTTTAGCAACTATCAAATAAGGGAATGATTCTAGATGGCTCTAGCCTTAATTATCAAAAAAAATAGATCACCCTATTTTTTGAATCCGGATAATTAGGTTAGTTGAGAATCAAAAGGAGGTTGTTTTATCAACCTCTTTTAATGTCTTAAATAATTTTTTAATTAGATTGAGACCATCCCCTTAAAAAAGTGGGTAGCGGTTAGTAAATGATAAAAAATACCGAGTAACGCTTTGAAAGAGAAATGATTATTAACGATCAATGATTAATAATTAATTATTAAACTCTGATGACTCAAAGAAGTGAGAAAATAGGCCAAATTACTGAGCCAAAAAGTTAGACCAGAGAAACCAGGTCATCCCTGATAATCCCCAAACCTAAAACCAGAGACAAAACCCTTTAATTCTCTCTCATCGGTCATTTGAGAATTTTTAGCCCTCATGATGAAGAAATTATAAAACAGCGCGATCCCTCAAAGCAAGACTCAGTCAGGGATAGAACAATATTCTCCCTAGATTTGAGCTTAACTATTAACTTTGATTAACCATCAGATTAGAAAATATCATGACGGTTTATATTGTCAAAGGGGCCAAGGTTCTCTATTGTTTATATAGAAGGTTGATAAGTTAGCTACCCCCGTGCCAATTTTTCGCCTGGTCTGTTAACACTAGAAGAATCAAGTTTCACGCTAGATTAGATCATCAAAGTCATTAGGTAAATATATCTATTAGCTTCATGATTATCCAGTCTGAGCAAAATTTTTCTCAAAGTGAAACCCATAGGGTCAACGAAAAATTACTGGTAGCTTCTCATTAATTAAATTTAGTTTTGGCTTTAAAGCGAGGATAATTAACAATGCCAATTGCCGTTGGAATGATCGAAACAAAAGGCTTTCCTGCTGTCGTAGAAGCAGCGGATGCTATGGTAAAAGCAGCCCGTGTGACCTTAGTGGGTTACGAAAAAATCGGGAGTGGTCGTGTTACGGTCATTGTGCGGGGTGATGTTTCAGAAGTGCAAGCGTCAGTCTCTGCGGGTATCGATGCCGCTAACCGAGTCAATGGAGGAGAAGTTCTCTCGACTCACATTATCGCCCGTCCCCACGAAAACCTCGAATACGTTCTACCCATTCGCTACACCGAGGAAGTAGAACAGTTTAGAGCTTATTAGCCGTCTTTTTTTTAGCAAAACGGTTAATTAAACAAACACTCATTCGTTATAGGAGAAAAAACTCATGTCAATTGCTGTTGGAATGGTAGAAACCCTCGGTTTTCCCGCCGTTGTCGAAGCTGCTGATGCTATGGTAAAAGCAGCCCGTGTGACCTTAGTGGGTTACGAAAAAATCGGAAGTGGTCGCGTGACCGTGATTGTTCGGGGTGACGTTTCAGAAGTTCAAGCCTCTGTTTCTGCTGGTATTGACAACGCAGGCCGGGTAAATGGTGGACAAGTGTTATCGACCCACATCATTGCTAGACCTCACGAAAACCTCGAATATGTCTTACCCATTCGTTACACCGAAGCAGTAGAACAATTCCGTGAAAGTGTCAATCCTGTGCCTATTAGACGCTAAATAAACAGTAATTCGCCAATATAATGCAAATTGCCAAAGTTCGAGGTACTGTTGTCAGTACCTACAAAACCCGCAGTTTAACTGGAACAAAGTTCTTATTAGTTCAGTTTATGGACGCTGAAGGACAACCTCTTCCTAAGTACGAGGTAGCCGGTGATTTAGTCGGTGCAGGGATTAACGAGTGGGTATTGGTATCAAGAGGCAGTGCTGCTCGCATCGATGATGGTATGGAACGCCGTCCCCTAGATGCCTTAGTGGTGGGAATTATTGATACGGTTACGGTTGAAAATAATCGATTGTATAGCAAAAAAGACGAACAATGAAGGGTTTAACTTCATTGACAGTCTGCTAATAACTGATACTAAATTATTAAAGAGGAGGACGAAAATTGTCATGGTAGTCCGCAAAAGGGCGGCACCCCCGACACCTTGGTCGCAAACCCTCGCAGAACCCAAAATTGATGATAGTGCCTTCGTGCATTCTTTTTCTAACTTGATCGGGGATGTTCAAGTCGAGGCCAATGTTTTAATTGCCCCAGGAACATCTATACGAGCCGATGAAGGAACCCCATTTTATATTGGTGAAGGAACCAATATTCAAGATGGGGTAGTCATTCATGGACTAGAAAAAGGGCGGGTTGTGGGAGATGACGGCCGAGAATATTCCGTTTGGATCGGTAAAGAAGCCTGTATCACTCATATGGCCCTGATCCATGGACCGGCTTATATCGGGGATGACTGTTTTATCGGGTTTCG
>NZ_PRLH01000196.1:0-30000 GCF_003013815.1 Cyanothece sp. BG0011
AAAATCATGAAGAAGATAATAACAATGCCAAAAAACCAGCTTTTGAGAACAGGATAATTCTTCATATTTCTTAATATGGGCATCAAAAAAGAGGTAAACTTAAAATAGCTTACCTCTTCTGATGCAGTCTGGATTTGTATCAAAACTTAAAGATATTTTTCCAGGGTAGAAGCCAGGGTTGTTTTAGGAACGGCGCCGACTACCATATCCACTCGTTGACCTCCCTTAAAAATCATTAGAGTGGGGATGCTACGAATACCATATTGACTAGCAGTGTTAGGATTTTCATCCGTGTTGAGCTTGACAACCTTAACCTGACCTGCGTATTGTTCCGCTATTTCGTCGACAACGGGAGCGACCATACGACAAGGACCACACCAAGGCGCCCAAAAATCCACCAGAACGGGAACATCGCTCTCTAAAACATCTGCTTTAAAACTACTATCTGTAACTTGAGTTGCAGCTGACATATTATGAATTCCTTTGATGGCTGATGTTTATCTAGAATACTCTAGAATTCTACCATACTCAAAACTCTCTAGATTTTTACAAGTATTTAGGTAAGTAATGGTTCCTATTCCATAAGAAACCGCCCGAACTAAATGCCGGGCGGAGTGTGGTGTGAGGAGTGAACGGAAACATTTGTCTCCGCTTCTTCTATTGTAAGGGAGAATTTGCATTTTGATTCACTAAATTTGCCCCAATCGAAAATTTTTTTTTTGCTTAATGTGTTAAGCTAAGTAGTTATACTTGATCGCATCTTTCAAGAAGCGTTTCTCAACATCTTGCTTGAATTGAGCCGAAGACTGGCAGAAACAGGGCTAAACTGGCTTTGAAATTATGGTAAAGCCATGTCAGTTATGGAAGGGTAGAGGATAAAATCAAGATAGTTTTGCTATGTCACCCTTATTGTAAAGTTTTATGACGGCTTCTGTTAATTTCCTTTCTCAACTTAATCCCTCACAACGTCTTGCGGTTGAACATTTCTGTGGTCCCTTGTTAGTGGTTGCGGGGGCGGGTTCGGGCAAAACTCGCGCTCTGACCTATAGAATTGCACACCTGATTACTCATTATCAAGTTGACCCTGAGTCTATTCTAGCGGTTACCTTTACCAATAAGGCAGCCCGAGAAATGAAAGATAGACTTGAGCGGTTATTTGCCCAGGAAATGGCTCTAAAACATCATGGTCAACCGTTTAATTCTTTAGGAGAATACGAGCAAAAACGGTTACTGTCTCAAGTTTACAAGACAACCACTAAAAAGTTATGGATTGGAACCTTTCACAGTTTATGCGCTAGAATGCTTCGCTACGATATCAATAAATATCAAGATGAAAGAAAGCGCACATGGGAACGTAATTTTTCTATTTTCGATGAATCTGATGTCCAAAGTTTAGTTAAAAATATTGTTCTCAAACAGTTTAATTTAGACGATAAAAAGTTTAATCCTCGTAACGTTCGTTATACCATTAGTAATGCTAAAAATTTAGGGTTATCTCCCGAAGCTTATTTAAAAGAAAATTCCTATGCCAAAGGTCGTATTATTGCCGAAGTTTATGAGGAATATCAAAATCAATTAGCGGCTAATAATGCCCTGGATTTTGATGACTTGATTTTAATCCCTGTTCGTTTATTCCAACAAAATGAATCTATTTTGGGTTATTGGCATTCTCAATTTAAACATATTTTAGTGGATGAATATCAAGATACTAACCGCATTCAATATCAATTAATTCAATTATTAACCACCAACGGAGAACCGCAGAAAAGTTCATGGAATTGGCAAAACCGCTCTATTTTTGTGGTAGGAGATGCGGATCAATCCATTTATAGTTTTCGCATGGCAGACTTTACCATTTTACTCAATTTTCAATCTGACTTTGGGGATGGTTTGCCTGATGAAGATACCAGAACCATGGTTAAATTAGAAGAAAATTATCGCTCAACAGAAACTATTTTACAAGCCGCTAATCAACTGATAGAAAATAATAGTCAACGCATTGATAAAATTTTGCGCCCCACTAGAGGAGAAGGGGAAGAAATTTATTGTTACAAAGCAGAAGATGAGCGCATAGAAGCGGATTTTGTTATTAGCAAAATGCAAGAATTAGTAGAAACGAATCCAGAATTAAATTGGGGAAATTTTGCTATTTTGTATCGGGTTAATGCTCAATCTCGACCCTTTGAAGATAACTTAATTCGTAACAATATTCCTTATACCATTGTGGGCGGATTTAAGTTTTATGATCGTCAAGAAATTAAAGATTCTCTTGCCTATTTACGGTTAATTGTTAATCCCTTTGATACCGTTAGTTTACTGAGAGTCATTAATTCTCCCCGTCGAGGCATTGGGAAAACATCAATTGATTCACTCCTCAAAGCAGCCCAAGAATTAGAAATCCCTTTATGGGAAATTATCAGTGACGAAACATCAGTAAAAACCTTAGCCGGAAGGGCGGCCAAGTCCGTTAATCAATTCGCCACCATGATCAAAGAATTACAAGAAAAACTGAAAGAGACATCAGCCACTGAACTCTTTGATCAAGTCATGGAATTATCAGGCTATGTCGATGATCTTAAACAAAAAGGAACCGAAGAAGCCGACAATAGATTAGATAATATTTATGAATTGTACAGCGCGATCGCCCAATATCAAGAAGAATATGAAGACAAAACTTTACAAGGTTATTTAACCAATGCCTCTCTTGCCTCGGATTTAGATAACCTGGATGAAGGACAAGAAAAAGTATCGTTAATGACCTTACACTCTGCCAAAGGCTTAGAATTTCCGATTGTCTTTTTAGTGGGGTTAGAACAAGGAACTTTACCCCATATTCGCAGTTTAAACGATCCCTTAGACCTCGAAGAAGAACGAAGATTATGTTATGTCGGAATTACTCGCGCCCAAGAACAACTATTTATTAGCCACGCCAGAGAACGCTATGTTTGGGGATCAAAAGAAATGAAAACCCCCTCACAATTTTTACAAGAAATTCCCCAAGATTTAATTAATAGTAATGTTCGCCCAACCATCAAAAAAATTTACAAGAAAAAACCAGCCTCTAGTTATACTCAGACAAACTGGTCAGTGGGCGATCGCGTTATTCATCATAGTTTTGGAGAAGGAGAAATTACCCACGTTTTAGGGTCAGGAAAAAAAACCAACCTCGCCATTAAATTTGCAGGACTGGGTCGTAAAATTGTCGATCCCAGAACCAACTCCATTACTAAAATTGAACAGTGAACAGTGAACAGTGACCGATAACTGATAACTGAATAACTGATAAACTAATCAACAAGTAGATCCCCTTATTATTGAAGAGTTTACTACCTTGTCTTCTTCCCAAGAGTCTAACCAACTACCCCCCACCACTGCTATCACCCCTAAAACCCCCCTCAAAGCAACCACAGAAAAGTGGTTTGAGTATTCGGTTAGGGTACAACCCCATCATACCGACTATGCAGGAGTCGTATGGCATGGTACTTATATAGCATGGATGGAAACCGCCAGGGTTGAATGCCTCCGTTCCATGGGCATGGATTTTGCAGAATTGGTTAAATTAGGATGTGATCTTCCTGTGGTTGAATTGTCCCTACGGTATCATCGAGTATTACAGCTAGGAGACATAGCCATCGTCAAAACTCGCATGGCAGAAATGACCGGGGTTCGGATGTACTGGGAGTATCGCATCGAATCAGGCGATCGCCAACAAGTCCATGTCACCGGCAAAGTTACTCTAGTGGCCGCTGATCGCGAAAAAGGAAAAATTATGCGTCAACTTCCCCCTGTAGTTAAAGATGCTTTAACTAAAATGACTGAATTATAAATCTTGAAGAAAAGTCACAATTTTTTGCCGAAAAAACTTATCGTTTTCTAGATACCAATTTCTAGCCTTTTCTGCTAGTTCTTTGCGTTGTTGATAACTCATGCTTAAAATTTCCTCTATTTTTTCCTCTAAATGTTGAGGATCAACATAATAATTAGTTCCTAATCTTTGGGGTTTTGTCTGTTGATAATTGACTAATAAACCTCTCTCATCAGTAATTAATTCATTCATGGGAGGTGCATTTGTGGTTAAAGTTAAAGCTTTGGTACTCATAGCTTCTAGAATATAATGACCAAACCCTTCTGCTTCTGAAGGACATAAATGAATACCTACTTTATTTTGATATTTTCTGAGAGTTTCATCGTCTAAAAAATTATGAATGTATTGTATATTAGGGACAGCAGCATGAAAAGATTTCTTTTTTTGTCTGATGGTAAGACAAGGCCATTCAGGATGGCGACTCCAGAGATCGATAATAGTTTTTGTTCCTTTTTGAATGGAACTGCTTCCCGCTAAATGAAAAAACTGATCATAGTTTTTTTCTTGTTGTTGATCCCAACAATCCAAACTGGTAAAACTGATAAATTCTGTTCGACATCCTAATTCATTAAAGATAGATTGAGCATATTTTGTTTTGCAGAGGATATAATCAAATTTAGGAAGAAACGGTAAAAATTCATCCCTAAACCATTCTTGATTCGGAATTAAACAATTAACTTTTGCATAAGAGAACCAAGTCGGAATAACATCCTGTAAAAACAGATTGACATCATAAGGAGGAGAACCCTTAAAGTTCTCACTAAAAAAAAGCTCACCGTAGGAATAAATTTTATGTAGTTTATGACCAATAGTAGGTTTTCCAACTTCAAAAACAGACACTTTAAAACCAGCATTATCTAAAATACTTTTGAGAATTTTAGCATCTCTGGTTAAGCCACCATTATTATCTACAGTAATAATATTGATTTTTTTCATAATAATTTTAATACCTAATTATTGCTAAGATTTTCTACAATTTCTAAAGTTTTTTCTATCATTTTTTTTTCAGAAAAATTTTGCACTCTACTGACCGCATTTTTGGACATTTTTTGCATAGCTTCAGGGTTTTTCAATGCCCATAAAATCCCTTGCTTAAGTTTTTCTTGATCTCCTTTAGGAAATAGTAATCCATGAATTTTATTGTCAATAATTTCTGGAATACCACTTGCATCTGAGGTAATAATCGGTAAATCATGTGCCATTGCTTCGCTAACTACAAATGATTGGCCTCCTTCAAAATAAGTAGGAAAAACAAATAAATCAGCCGCTTTCAGTAATCGAGGAACATCTTTTCGATACCCTAATAAAATAACATGATTGTTAAGTTGATATTTTTGAATTTTTTTAACTAAATATTCTCTTTTATCTCCTTCTCCCACCCAAACAAATTTAGCGTCAGGAAATTCTTTGATAATAGGTAAAATTACTTCAACTAAGTCTTGATATCCTTTTTGAAAATGTAAACGCCCTACAGTCAATAAGATGATATCATCAGCATTAAGTCCAATTTCTTGACGAACTCGATTACGAAGAAATAGGGTATCTTCTGAGGAGTAATTAAGAAATTCAGAACTGGTTTTTGCTCCATTATAGATCACAGGTATTTCTTCTTCAGGTATTTTCAAGGACTCACTGACGAAGCTACGATTATTATTTGATATAGCAATCCATTTTTGGTGTCTAGAATATGCCCATTGATAAGCTTTTAATCTTAGTTTACTGTAATGGAAATGACCAGAGAATAACTGAAAAACAACGACAGTTGGAATATTTAAAACAGCACAAGTTACCAAAGTATCAAAGCACCAAAAAGGCCACGGAACAGTCAGATGAACGACATCAGGTTTGACTTTTTTTAGTAGAGAAAAGGTCTTGTAACAATGGGGAATATGCTCTCTAAAAAGTTTAAAATGTTTCCCATCTACAGGGGCAATATTAAAATTATGGTAAGAAATTCCTGTCTCTCTAAAGTCCTTAATTAAAGATTCTGTATTTTCAGTTTGTGGAAAAGCAGCATCAACTTCCCAACCTTTTTTTACAGCAGCTTTAGCAATAGTTAAGGAATATTCTTCTGCACCACCTCTTATTTCTGAGGGAAAAACTGTTAATAATTTCATGGCAATAATTGAGTAATATTTTAGTATTATGAATCGATATTTTAGGATCTCTAAAATTTTGATTTTTAAGTTAGTTTAATTCTTTTTAAAATAGAAGGAATGACATCTTGAGGATGTCTAGAAAAGTATCTAACTCGGCTCAAAATCAGCATATATATTTGTAAAAAAATAGGTAATTTTTTGCGATACTTTTGTAAAAGTTGTTGATAGCGTTTTTCTCCTTGACCGTTTTTGGCATCTTGAACACTTTTTGTTCCCTCTAGATATCTAAAGTTTCCCCAAGTTTCATCTATATATGTAACCTTAGCTACTTGAACCGCCCTCAATAGAAAATCAATATCCATCGCATAGTTTTCAGAAATATTATAACAACCAATTTTATCATGGAGAGATTTATGATAAAAATAAGCAGAAGGATTAACAGGAGGCTTAGTAAACGTCCATCCTAATAATAAATCAGTAATATGTAGTTTAGAGGGTTTATTAACTTCTTTGAGATTTCCTTGATTATCCCAAATATTACAATTACCTACTAATAAACTTGGTTCAGGTAAACTTTGAAATAGTTTTTCAATTTTATTGAGGACATTAGGCTCATAATAATCATCAACATTCAAAATAGCAATGATGTCACCTTTTGCCATTTTAATTCCTTTATTCATAGCATCAGATTGACCTTGATCAGCTTCGGAAATCCAGCGAATATGAGGATATTTTTCAGCATATTGTTTAATGATTTCAACAGTGTTATCTTGCGAACCACCATCAACAATAATATGTTCAAAATCAGAACAATTTTGCTCAATAACAACCTTAATACAAGCTTCAATAAAAGATGCCCCATTATAAACAGGAGTAATAACACTAATCATAGTTAATCAGCACTAATTTTTACCCATTTTAACAGCATTGTAGCCAAACTTCCTATTTGATATCCCTGACTCACTATCTTGCTTGATAAAAAATGGGGAACAGAGAATAAAAATAAAACTTTCTCCTCCCCACTTCATGACCCAATTCAACCAGAGACTAAGGTAATAACAGTTAATTCTGGCGGACAGAAAAACCGTCCCGGAAAATAAGTGCCTAAACCTCGATTAACATAGAGTTGGTTGCCTCGAATATGATGCCATCCTTGATGCCATTGCCAATTTTTGAGAATTCCCGAACAATGGTTAATATAGGGAATACACTTTTGTAATTGGGGAGGGATATGTTCCCTAACTTGTTGCAATAACATTAAACCCGGCCCAAACCCCGGAATGACAATTTGACCGCCGTGGGTATGTCCCGATAATTGTAGATCAACACGCCACCGTTGTAGAATACTAGCCGTATCAGGATTATGGGACAACACTAAACGCGGTTGAGATTCACCCAGTTGAGACATAATCGGTTCAGGGTTAAACTCCCCTGACCAAAAATCTGCTAATCCTATTATGGGTAAATTATCCTCGAAAGGACTAACAATTTCATTGCAGAGAACTTGAATATTAGCTTCGGTTAAAGCTTCTGTAACAATGGGTTTAGCATGACGAGGCAAAACGTCATGATTTCCCAAAACCGCATAAGTTCCCACTCGACTTTGCAATAATTTTAATTTAGGGGCTAAACTATAAATCGTATTGGCTTCATTAGTGATATAGTCCCCTGTCAGTACCACTAGATCAGGTTTTTCTTGATTGCTTAGGGTAATGGCTTGGGTGAGTAATTGAGAAGATAAACAAAGTCCATCATCATGCAAATCCGAAAGTTGCACAATTTTTGTTCCTTCGAGAGAAGAAGATAAACCCTGAATGGGAATGGTTAACCTTTCTACCCTCAAAGATTCGCTTAAAATAGGAGCAAGCATGGTTAAATAGAGTGTGTGATGAGTAATCTTACTTCTCACCATAGCCACAGATTTAAACAAGCTCTTAAATTTGCGGTATTTTTATAAGGTTTATCGTTAAGAATATCTACTTAATAATCATCTCTTAACGTCAATGGTTTTGTGAAAGTTAAATCAGATTATTTTATGCTCACAATAGCAAAACCAGTTTCTAAATTAATGGGACTCAGATTAATATGTTTCAAAATTGCTTGATTTGTACTGATTTTAAAGATGGCCTCTACCGTTTAGTCGAATTTGTTCCTACCTTAGCTAAAAATGGTCTCAAACGAATTGTTTTTCTTCATAGTATCTCTGTCTGGGAAGATGAAAAAATAGCTAAAGTAGATAAAAACAAAATTGCTCAAGCTAAAGAACGTCTCGCCCCTGCTTTAGATAACGTTCCTGATGGGGTAGAAGTGAAAATAGAAGTCCTCTCAGGACAAGTTAAAGATTGTGTTCTCCAACTGATTGAAACCTACGACATAGACGTTGTTTTCACAGGAATGCCCGTTCGCAATGCTCTCGAAACCAAGATTTTTGGCAGCCACACCCTAGACTTAGCCCCCGCCACCACCACCCCTTTAATGGTGCTTCGTCCTCAACTCATTTCTACTTACACCGACGAAGAATTAAGTTTACGCACTAATCATCTCTGGCGTTATTTATTGGTTCCTTATAACGATGGGGACTCGGCCCAGTATCTCCTCAAACGAATCAAACAGATGGCTCGAAATCAAGCCGATGGAGCGTTTCAACAATGTTTATTATTATGGGTGATTGATGACGGTGGCCGCTCTCAAGAATTAAACAAATATCATCTCCAACAAGCACAAGAAAAATTAAATCAAATTCAACAAGAACTTGAAAGCCTTAATTTATCAGTCACCACAGAAATACGTCAAGGCAACCCCTTAGAAGCAATTTTAGAGACAGCCATCTATTATGATATTAGTGCGATCGCAACTGCCTGTCAGTATCGTTCTAATTTTCTAGCCTGGACAGCCCCTAGTTTAGCCAATGATATTCTCAGTCAGAGTTGGTTTCCCGTCTTATTTTTCTCTCCTGAAAAATAATACCACTTTCTCCACTAAACATTCGACCCTTTGCGAGAGGTTGTATAAGCAGCCTTGAGCTTATTTTCAATGGTCGGTTTCAACTTCTCAAATTCTTGTTTTAACATTCGTTTGGTAATTTGAGGCTTACCCCCTCGCAACAATTGACTTTTATCGGCCCATTCCTGTAAATTTTGACATTGATTAGCCGCAATGGTGGTGGTTAAAACGTGCTGACAGGCCTTCCCTTTTTCTAAGGCAAAAAATAAAATCCAATAGGAGCCAGATTCTCCTAATAAACGAGCAAACCGTTGACCGGATGAGCTTTTAAGATCCAAATAACAAGGTAACCATCGGGGCCCATGTTCTCGATGATAAAGAACCGTAATCCACAAAATCATCGGATGAGGACTGGTAATAAAAACAAATTGGTTGTAACGAATACTCGAAAGACGATTGGCAATATCTTGTTCATTGAGCATCACCCAAAGACTAGCAAAGTTACCTTCTGGGGCTCGGATGATGTGGGGAAAAACAATTTTTTGTTGGGGTTTGTCTTCGGGCCAAGACATTTTTAAGCAGATATCATCCCCTTTCGGACAAGTTTTTCTTAACGTTGGCCGAGTGGGTTTACTCGATTTAGTCGATTGAGTCGACCGCTCTATCCCTTGTTTGGGATTAGCCACTACCGTTTCTTGTTGCGATTCTAATTGAGTCGGTTCTAATTTTTCTAACTTCTTTAAAATCTCCGTGGCCGTTTGAGGACGCTCGTTGGGCGCTTTGGCCATACATTGGAAAATTAAGCTTTCTAACTCTGAAGGAAGACGGAACTTAGCAGGAATGGGTTTGGGTTTGGTGTAGTGATGGGCCTCATACCAACCCCCAAAAGAAGAATTTTCTGGGAAAATGGGCATTTCTCCCGTGAGCATTTCATACATCATCACCCCCAGACTATAGATGTCTGAGCGACTATCGAGTTCTTTTCCTTCAATCTGTTCCGGGGAACAATAAGCCAAAGTTCCCATAAATGACTGGGTTTGAGCTTCTCCCGATTGAATTAATTTAGCAATACCAAAATCGAGAAGTTTAACCAACTCCCCCAAGGCCGGATCGTGAATCACTAACACATTACTCGGCTTAATATCTCGGTGGATAATGGGACACATTTCCCCTTCAAACATAATCCCTTTATGGGCGCATTCGAGACCAAAACAAATTTGTCGGGTGATCTTTAAAAATCTTTGTAGAGAGAGGGGCCGGAACTTAATCACTTCGCTGAGACTTTCCCCTTTAAGAAATTCCATCACATAAAAGGGGATTTCTTTTTCATCTACCCCATAGTCTCGCACTCGTACAATATGATTACTCTTTTCCCCTAATAATGCAGAAACCGTGGCCTCTCGTTCAAAGCGATCGCGCATCTTGCTATTGAGTAACGCCTGAGACAAAAATTTAACCGCAACGGTGACACCACCAAGCAGTTTATCTTCAGCACGATAGACTTGACCCATCGCACCACTGCCAATCAGATCGATGAGTTGATAGCGGTTAGCCAGTAAACGACGTTGATGAGTTTCTTTCATGGTAACTGGGGGATTCATAATGGTTCATTAAGGGTCTGAATATCAATAAAAAATTAAGGTTTAGGGACAATAAGTTTGGAAAGAGAAGATAACAATCATAATTGACGTTCAAAGATAGCTTCCATGGTGCTAGTCAGGTAATGGCCACTGAGCAAACCCCCAGAGAAATGATAGGTATGATTATTCAGACGGTAAAAGGTTTCAAAGCCACTGCGTCTCTGGCGATCGCCTAACACCCAATAGCGTTGAACGATCGAGTCGGGTCCGATCCATCCTTCTCCTTCTACTTTCCCTAAAACGCTTTGCTGAAGAACATAGGTATATTCTCGTTCTTCCCCACTGAGATGACCTCGATATTGAAAGGCAATTTCAGGGCGATCGCTTCGGGGAAAGACCAATTTCGTCACCATGGTGAACCAATTATCGTTACTCCAAGCGACAAGACTCTTCCCTTTAACGGGTTGGGGCATTTCATTACGTTCGAGCCAATTTCCCTCAATTGTCCAGCGTCCGGCTTCCATTAAAAAGCTATGAGCCAAGATACCACTCCTTAATCTCTTTAACTATAAAATTTAAGATCCTAGGTGGGACAAGGTTAGAGTTTAAGTCAGATATGACTCGGCCGTACCACAACCGAACCGACTTTGACCGTTGGTCAGAAATCAAGGAAAAGGCCACTGATCCACTGACTCGTTGTTGAGAAACAGTTGTGCTTCCCTATTTTAAGACTCTGACTCCTATCACTCTTAGGTTTCTCTACTTTAGATTTCCCTAACTTTACAGAAAACTAACAGGTCTTTAATATTTTTATTGGTTGATTTTCCGGCACCCCTTGATCAATCTCTTCTCGATTGTCTATCGTTTTGTCAGGGGTAGATGAATCTCTCCTAATAACCTTGCTTCTTTGGCTCCAGTGACTTGGGGTAAATTCCCTGGGATGTTACTGACATATCGCCAATAGGCTAAGATAGCAAAGGCGATCGCTTCTTTAAAATCACTGTTCATCCCCACTTCATCGGTGGTTTTTACGCTTATGTGAGGCGCAAAATGACATTGAATCCGTTCTTTTAAGTACAAATTATGAGAGCCTCCACCACATAATAAAAGTTCATCAATTGGCTCTTTAATAAATTGTTGATAACTCTGAGCAATAGAAGCGGCGGTTAACTCTGTTAAAGTGGCTAAAAAATCTCTTTCCGATAACTGATAATCCTGTGCATCTTGCCAACATTGTTGTAAATAGGCTTCTCCAAATAATTCTCGTCCTGTTGATTTGGGAGGCGTTTGTTGAAAAAAATCTTGCTCTAACCATTGTTTCACTAATTGAGAATTAGGGGTTCCTTGGGCTGCCCATTCTCCATTTTTATCGTAAGTTTTTTCCCCGTTGGTCAATTGTTTAACGGCTAAATCAATTAAGATATTTCCTGGCCCCGTATCCCAACCTATAATTCTTTTTTCCCAGTTTTCTGTCTCTTTAGGCGGTAAATAAGTGACATTGCCAATGCCTCCTAGATTCTGCACACAACGATGATATTTCGGATGACTTAATAGATAAGCATCGATTTTAGAGACTAAAGGCGCACCCTGTCCGCCGGCCGCTATATCAGCTACTCGAAAATTATTAACCGTGGGAATTCCTGTTAAATTAGCAATCATTTCTCCCCTGCCTAATTGTAGGGTGTAGCCTAATTTTTCTTTCATGGGAGGACGATGATAAACCGTTTGTCCGTGGGAACCAATTAATGCTATGGTAGGGTACTCTTGTTTAATGTTATTAACGGCTTCTACAAAACATAGGGCAATTTCTTCATCTAAGTTAGCCAACTTTTCCATAGAGAGTGATTTTCCATCAGCCACTTCTAGAATGGTTTGTCTTAATTTTTCTGGATAATAATGATTGATACCAGACAATAGTTCAATCTTTAAATCGACGTTTTCTCCTGTAATTTTTACCAATGCAGCATCGATACTGTCTACAGAGGTGCCACTCATTAATCCCAGACAATACATATTTATGCCCTATTTAATTTTGAACAATTTTTGGTTATAGTTATTAAGGTCAAAGCTTTTATTATAACACCCCTAGACTTATGGTATCTAGGGGTTTATGATTTAGGTAAAATTAGTTAGATCAACCACAAAAACTATTGGGAAACGCCAAAATGTCTGTCCCTGAAGAACTCACTAATGAGGTCTCGCAACCCGTTGAATCCGAAGAAACTTCAACCCCTAATGCTGAAGTTGAGGAAAACCCTGTTCTTTTTCAAGCCATTGGAACCCTGAAAGGGAAACCCGAACAAGATGAAGAGGGTAACTTTTTTATTCGTTTAGGGGGAAAACGCTATAAATTATTTATTGCGGGTTATCGTTATCAAGCTTGGCTAAAGCAGATGGCCGCTAACCCCGACCAAAGCTTATTTTTGCGAGTGTATCCCAAATGTTTAATGATTCCTCGCAAAGATCCTCAGATTTACTTTCAAGTGGCAGCTTGGGAAGAGGAAAACCCCTGGGAAGAAAATCCAGGAATGTTTAAATTTAGAGGCGTTTGGCAATTTGTTCCTCAAGTCAGAACCCCAGTGATTTCGGTCTATCGTAATCAAAATGCCAACGATCCTAAAGGGAAATTTAAAGCCTCCCATCTTCCTGTGTTAATGAGGCGAGAGGATGAAGCGAAACCCTTCCGCTTTAATCCGAAAATAGCCAAAGAAGACTTACCCCCTCGTTGGTTTATTCAAGGCAATTTTAAATTTATACCGTCTCGTAACTGTTGGGGATGGGATCAAGATTTACAACCCCCAACCACCAAAATTCCACGATATAAAAAACCAGTTAAAGCAACCGTTGACGGCAAATTACCCCCGAAAAAACCCGCTAAAAAAATAGAGAAGCCTAAAAAGCCGTCCACTCATAAAAATGAATCCGATGATTAAAGCCTTTAATGTTGTGCTTTACCGAAATTGTTCTCTAACCTTAATTTTATCTATAATAAATTGTCTAATTCAATTTGGAGAAAAGCCCTATATATACACCCCCTTTAGCTCGCTTAATTGAACAACTACAACGGTTACCAGGCGTTGGACCCAAAACAGCCCAACGCCTGGCCCTACATATTCTCAAACGCCCTGATAATGAAATTCAAGCCCTGGCGAAAGCTTTAATTGATGCCAAGAAGCGAGTGGGATTATGTAAAGTTTGTTTTCATTTTTCAGAACAACCCGTTTGTGATATCTGTCGTAACCCTAACCGTGACTCCCAAACCCTGTGTGTGGTGGCAGATTCCCGTGATGTGATTGCTTTGGAAAAAACCAGAGAATATCGCGGAAAATATCATGTGTTAGGGGGTGTTATGTCTCCTATGGATGGTATTGGCCCTGAACAACTTTATATTCAACCGTTAGTAAGACGAGTGACTCAAGAGGGGGTCAAAGAAATTATTTTAGCCATTAGTCCCACAGTGGAAGGAGAAACCACTACCTTATATATTGGTCAACTTCTCAAACCTTTTACCAAAGTCACCCGTATTGCCTTTGGGTTACCCATGGGAGGTGATTTAGAATATGCCGATGAAGTAACCTTAGCCAGGGCCTTAGAAGGAAGACGAGAATTAGAATAAGATGTTTTAATGACCGAATTGCTCCAAGATTGTTATTTACGCAAAGCGACTCCCCAGGATATTGGGGTAATTCGCTGGTTGGTACTTCGGGAATTTCTTGATCCAACCCAGTTGCAACCGGAACAGTTTTGGGTGATAGAATTAAAAGGGCAAATTATTGCTTGTGGTCAATTGAGAACCTTTGCCCAAGCTCAAGAATTAGGGAGTATTGTGGTTAAAAAATCCTATCGCAACCAAGGATTAGGGACTTATTTAACCCAACATCTTATAGAAATAAGTAATTATCGACTTTATTTGGAATGTTTAGGAACTCAACTAAAAAATTTTTATCAACGGTTAGGATTCGTTGAGGTGAATTTTGAGACAAATTCTGCCTCATTACCGCAAAAATTTAGAGTAACCTCCACCCTAGCTAAGTGGTTTCGACTGCCGTTATACATTATGGTTTGGCAAAAAGATCAATGAAAAACGCTATTTTTGGTAATATCTCGTCTGCTCGTCAAAATTAAAGATGAGCATGAGTACAAATAAGCCTCTAAATCAGTAATAATTTTTCAGCCTTTTTGTTATTTTTACTTAAAATTTGGGAATAGTATAAATAGCAGATCACCATTCAGACATCTTCTGTTCCTCATTCTTCCTATTCAGAATTGCTAGAGACTTGAAGGTTTAAATTTAAACCCTAAAATGATTAGTTTTTCTTAGATAGGGAAGGAATTCTGCTATCAATATTTACAGGATAATTTATAGGGTAGATTATATGGAAAGCCAGCCAAACAACGAATCGAACTTCATGAGTTCAAATAATGGTCATACTAATAATGAAACTGAACTGATTAATGATCAAAAAGAAACAGATAAAATAATTATTAGTGGCTATTCCCAAGTTAATGAGTATCAATCTAATGAAAATAATTCAAGCATTACGACCAATGGAAAAATTCCATTTTGGCAAAAATTTAATCTAAAAACAAAAGCGACTTTACTAGCCATTGCCGTCGGGATCGTTCCCGTTCTAGCCATTGGTGGCATTAATTATTATTTAATTGAAAATTCTTTAACCAAACAAGAAATAAGTTTCCAAAAAACAAGAGCGGTTACGATCAGTAATGATCTAATGGAATTTGCTAAAAATAATTATCAACAAGTTATCGATTTATCTAATTTACCTATTTTAACCAATCCTGAACTTTTCCAAGCATTAAGCAAACAAGAAAAAGAGAAAGCCCTAGAAAAATTTCTTAAAGATGGAATCAATAGTATTGTAGTTATCGATGCTAAAACAGGAAATACACTTTTAGAAGGTAGAGAAGAGAATAGAGAAGAAACGATTCCTAATTATACTGAAATTGATTATTGGCAGGAAGTTGTCACAACAAAAGAACCTGTGATCAATCCTTTACGAATATCAAAAGCTAATAATTTATCTTCATTTTTCGTAGCGGCTCCTGTCTTTGATGAAACAACTGGAGAAATCCTTTATGTGATTCGGACGAGAACCGATGCCAGTTATATCGATAATTTAATTCGCTCAAACATTGAAAATAGGTCTGAAGCCGTTGGTGATCAAGACGAACTTAAATACTTAGTAGCTGATAATAATAATAAAGTCTTTGTTTCTGAAAATCCCAAAGAAATTGATCAAGATATTAACAAATTTTTTCCCAAATTTTCAGAGCTAAAAACGGAGCAACAAACAACCGTCGATTTTGATCTCAGTACCATTGACCGAGAAAAATATGTGGTAGCTTATTCACCCCTACAAAATATTGACGGTTTGCCCACTCAAGACTGGAGTATTATCGTCGCCGATAAAGTAAGTACCGCTTTTGCACCCCAACGTTATCTCTTATTAACCTTCACCTTAGGAACCTTGTTAACCGCTTTAGGCATTGCTATCTTAGCCGCCTATTTAGCCAACCGATTCACCCAACCCATTATTAATGCAGCCCAAGCCGTTGAACAAATTGGAGAGGGAGAACTAGACACTCGTATTGAAGTAAAAGGGAACGACGAAATTGCTAAATTAGGGTCTAATATCAATCGCATGGTTGAACAGATTCAAACCCTATTAGTTGAACAAGAAGAAGCGACCCGTCAGCGATTAGAAGCCCAACAAGATAGTCAACAACAACAATTAATCGCTGAACAAGAACGACAACAACAACAACAACTGCAAAACGAATTAATACGATTATTAAGCGATATTGAAGAAGCCACTAACGGGAACTTAACCGTGCGAGCCGAAATTTCTGACGGACAAATTGGTATTGTAGCTGACTTTTTCAACGCTATTATCGAAAATTTACGGGACATTGTCACCCAGGTAAAACACACCACCCAACAAGTAAATTCATCCTTGAGTGGGGATGAAAAATCTATCCAGGAATTAGCCCAACAATCTCAACAACAGGCCCAACAAATTCAACAAGTCTTGAACTCCGTTGAAGCCATGGCCCAATCCATTCAACAAGTGTCTGCCAATGCTCAAGCAGCAGCCCAAGCAGCCAGAGAGTCGTCTCAAACCGCCGAACTCAGTGGAGATGCCATGGATAATACTGTTAATAGTATTCTCCAATTGCGGGATACTGTGGGAGAAACCACCAAAAAAGTGAAACGGTTAGGGGAATCCTCCCAACAAATTTCTAAAGTTATTTCCTTAATTAACCAAATTGCTCTCCAAACGAACTTACTCGCCATTAATGCCAGTATTGAAGCAGCCCGTGCAGGAGAAGAAGGACGAGGGTTTGCGGTGGTTGCTGAAGAAGTGGGACAGTTAGCCGCTCAGTCAGCGGCCGCCACTAAAGAAATTGAGAAAATTGTCGAAACCATTCAACGGGAAACCACCGCAGTGGTTGAAGCCATGGAAGTCGGTACCGCCCAAGTGGTAGAAGGAACCAATTTAGCCGAAAGTACCAAAGAAAGCTTAGGGAAAATTGTGACCGTTTCTCGTCACATTGATGAACTATTACAGTCAATTTCTCAAACCACTGTATCCCAAGCTGATACCTCTAAATCTGTTACCCAATTAATGGAAGAAGTCGCTCAAGTCTCCCAGAAAACCTCTGATTCCTCTATGGAAGTGTCCCAGTCCCTACAAAAAACAGCCCAAATGGCCAATCAATTACAAGACTCCGTTGATACCTTCAAACTGAGTTAGAACCACACTAAGTACCTGGACACAAAGAAATGTCACTGTGAAGTGAGCAGGGGAGTAGGGAGCAGAGGGAGCGCCGGAGAGGGGAGACTGTATAAACAATGAGAAACAGGGCTTTCACTTGTCTGTTGCCTTTTGCCTTAAAAATCTTAAAACAGTTGATTATATTTATGTCCGACTAGTTAAAGATACCGATAACAGTTAGGAAGGAGATTATGACACAGGATAAAGAAAAACAAGTGAGGTTAAAATTTCTCACAGAAGCTCAAGACTATTTGAATGAACTAGAATCAGGGTTATTGGGGTTAGGGACTCATGGTATTAAGAGGCAAGAAATCGATCGCCTCTTAAGGGCTGCCCATTCCATTAAAGGGGGGGCGGCCATGATGGGTTTTCAAACCCTCTCAGACATCGCTCATCGCCTAGAAGATTTCTTCAAAGTTCTCAAAGCAGGGGGAGATCATTCCCTTGATGAACAGCTAGAAAGGCTGTTTTTGGGTAGTGTGGATGGTCTGCGACACATTGCCCAATGGAATCGTCAAGACATGGAGATTGACCCCACTTGGTTAGAAACAGAGGTCAATCCTCTGATAGATTCCCTGTATCAGCGTTTGGGTGATCCCCAACCCGAAGATGCGGTTAACCTCCTCTCCGAAGAAGCCGAAGAAGACATGGTGGTACTGATGTTTGAATCGGAGGTCGAAGGCTGTTTACAACGGTTAGAATCGGTGTTTGCTGATCCCCAACAGCCTTGTTTACGGGAAGAATTTTTGATTGCGGCCCAAGAATTAGAAGGGTTGGGGCAAATGTTAGAGTTACCGGCTTTTTCTGCCCTGTGTCAGTCCATTATGGAGGGCTTTGAAACCTATTCCCAGGAGTTGCCACAAGTCGCTCATTTAGCCCTACAAGCATGGCGACGATCCCATGCTCTGGTGATGGTGGGACAACGGGAGATGATGCCGACAGAACTGGATTTATCCAGTTTGAGTGTAACGGAGTCAGCGGAAACTTGGGACAATGAATTCCATGAGTTGGATGATTCCCCTTTATCTTTTGGTATTCCTTCTAACACAGACCTCTTATCCTCGGCCACAGAGAATTTAATCCAGTTTAGCGATATGTCTTTGGAGGTTAACGCCGCCTTAGAGTTAGAAGAACAAGGGGACTCTTCAGAGATTATTATGTCTCCCGATACCTTAAAATCCTATGTCACCACTCAAGAATTTGCCCAGGAAGCGGAAGACTTTTTGGCCGACTTAGATCAATTAACCCCCCAAACGCCAGAGCATTCTATGGTTCCCCCTTCTTCTATTCACACAGAAGAGGACAATCAACCTGATACCATTCGCGTTCCTGTCCAACAATTACAACTTTTGAGCGATCGCTTTGGGGAACTGACCATTGAGCGAAACGGTTTAAATTTACAACTTCAACGCTTTCGTCGTCTTATTGAATTATTGAGCGATCGCGTTCAAACCCTAGAACAGTCTAATCAATGGTTACGAAATACCTATGATCAGATCACACCTCAACTTAACAGTAGGGATCAAGGAGCCATTAATACACTCCTAGAAAAGTTTGACCGGTTAGAAATGGATCGTTATAGTGACGCTCATCTTGTCTCTCAAGAGATTATGGATACGGTGGTCAAACTGCAAGAGGTAACCAACGATTTACAACTCAATTTAGACGAAACAGAAAGTTCTTCACGGGCTTTTTCTCGAACGTCTAAATTAATGGAAAACACCATCACTCAACTACGAATGCGTCCTATTTCCGATGTTTTAGGGCGGTTTCCTCGGGGGTTACGAGAAATGGAAGTGCAATCTGGTAAACAGGTCAATTTAACCATTAAAGGGGGTGCAACCTTACTGGATCGCACGGTATTAGACGCTTTAAATGATCCTTTATTACATCTATTACGCAACGCCTTTGATCACGGGATTGAATCCCCCGAAGTCCGTCAAGGGATGGGAAAACCCCCCACGGGAACCATTTCCATTACAGCAGGGTATCGCGGCAATAAAACGGTGATTACCCTACAAGATGACGGGGCCGGCATTAATCTAGAGAAAATTCGCCTCAAAGCCTTGGAAATGGGATTACAAGAAGCGGATCTTCAACAGGCCAGTGATCAAGATTTATTAGACTTGATTTTTGAACCTGGGTTTAGTACGGCTGCCCAAGTCACAGACTTATCGGGCCGGGGGGTGGGAATGGATGTGGTTCGCACCAATTTACGTCAAATTCAAGGGGATATTCAGGTTAATACCCAACCTGGCAAGGGGACAACGTTTACGATTACGGTTCCTTTTACCCTCTCAGTGGTGCGGGTGTTATTGGTAGAAACGGCGGGAATGTTATTGGCTTTTCCCCATACTGTCATTGAAGAAATGGTTCCCCTTCACCCCGAAATGTTTATGACGGGTGTCGGTCAAGAAGTTCTCAACTGGGATGGATACTTAGTTCCTCTGATTCGTTTAAAAGAATGGTTTAATTTTGTGCGATCGCCTCAACTGATTTCCACTGATGTCACCCCTATTATTAATCAACCGACGGTTTTAATGATGTCTCAGGGTAATCATTATGTAGGGATTGAAATTGATCGCTACTGGGGAGAACAAGAAGTGACCATTCGCCAAGTTGAAGGTAACGTCGGACTGCCTCAAGGGTTTGGCGGTTGCACTATTTTAGGGGATGGTCGAGTGGTTCCTTTGGTGGATGTAATGGCCTTATTACAATGGCTTAATGATAACCCGACTCAATCTTCTTTTACCCCGAAATTGTCCCCAACCATTAATGATTTAGACGCACAATTGATAGACCATAACACCAAAACGATCATGATTGTAGAAGACTCGATTAATGTGCGTCGTTTCGTAGCGTTAACCCTCGAAAAAGCGGGGTATCGTGTGGAACAAGCGAAAGATGGTCAAGATGCTTTAGAAAAGTTACAAGGGGGTTTAGGGGCGACGGTTCAATTAATTATTAGTGATATTGAAATGCCCCGTCTTGATGGTTATGGCTTACTTTCTCATGTCAAATCTGATCCCATTTTTCAATCGTTACCTGTGATTATGTTAACCTCTCGCAGTGGCGATAAACATCGGCAGTTAGCCATGAATTTAGGGGCTTCTGCTTATTTTTCTAAGCCGTTTAAAGAAACGAATTTATTAACGACTATTCAACAGTTAATTAGACCTTAATTAATTTTTATTATTATCAATTATGACTCTTTATTCTCATCGTCTTTCCCGTCGTTCATCAGGTACAATCAATCAAAACACGCAACAAATTATTACTTTTCTTTTAGGGGAAGAATGGTTTGCTTTACCCATTGATGCCATTCAAAAAGTGGTACAATTAGGTAAAGTGTATGGTGATCCTCAACGAAAAGGTATTAGTTTAACTCATTATCAAGGTCAAGAATTATTAGTTATTGATGTGGCTCGTCGTATTTTCGGCATTGAAATCCTTTCTTCTCATCAAAACACAGAGCAAACTCGTTTTTTACTCATTATTCACAATAAAAATCATGAAATAGTTGGATTACCCATTGACTCTCCTCCTTCTATTCTAAGAGTTCCTGAATCAGCTTTTATCCCCTTACCGGATATTTATTTAACTCAGGGTAATATTCATTGTATTAGTTCTACTCTTATTCAAGTTAATGAGCAACAATCTTTCTTTTTATTAGATGTTGGTCAATTAATTCCAGTGAACAGTTATCCATTAGCTTCTAGAAAATCCTAAGCTAATCATCACCAAAAGGGTGGATTGTCTATCTCGTGAACTGGGGTGCTAGGATTCGAACCTAGGAATGGCGAGACCAAAACCCGCTGCCTTACCGCTTGGCGACACCCCAATATTTATTGTTGCCTTTGTAATTATAACAATAGGCATTGGTGGTTTGTCAAGTATTTTTTTATTTATTTTTTACCGATAGTCTCTGAAACTGGGATGTTGAGTGCTTTTCAATTAAATAATCAAGAAAAGAATGGTATTCTAGCGGAAGATTCTCTCGATAGTCAGATTCCGTTAAGAGTTCAAGAATTAAAGCAGAATGAACATTATCTATGTTAAGTGTCTTAGGAGTAAAAGGAATATTCTCTAACTCGCAAAACAGTTCTTTTAACTCATGTAGAATGGGATGAAGACTAATTTTCATATTATTGATCGCTTCTTGAAAAGTAGTATTTTTACTATCAAACTCACTTTCAAGTTTTTTCTGTTCTACTTTTAGTTTATCTTCATTGCCCGATATTTCAGATGAAATTGTCCAATATTTAATTCCTTTAGCGAGTCCATCGATTCCTGTAAAAATCGCTAAACTAAAAAATATCAAATAAAAGAGAGGATTGGCGACAAAAAACATCGTTAAGAATCCTACTCCTATATAGTTAGCTACATTTTGAATAGTATTCCCTGTTGTTTTTTCAACTTTTTTCTGTTGCTGTTTAAGTTTGTCTAGGGTTTGAGCGTACTTATTTTGATGTAACATTACTGTTTTTTGTCTGGTTTGTTCAAGTTGCTGAGTAAAATCTTGTTTAATAATTTCAGCTAAATAAGTACGATCTATTTTTTCGTCTGCTGCCCAAATTTCTAGTTGTGGTCGAACAAATACCCCATTTTCAAGTTGATTAACTGCTTCATCGAAACAAAAATAACAGATAAAATCCTGAGAGCCGTAACCTGTTGGTAGTAGAAAAACGGGAACCCTACAAGGGGTAAAAATTGTACTCATTACCCTTGCAATGGTATCTGAACCAGCTTTTGTGATGGTATTGGTAACGGTTTTACTTGTTTCTAAAATCCAACTATTCATAGAATTTGCTACATTGATAGCTGGATTAGTAACAACTTTGAGATTATCTAATTTTGGCAGTTTTAGCAATTTCTTGTGATTAATCATAGAATATTTAGAGCAAAAATAACGACAATGAACAAAAATAAATTATTAGAAAGGTAGAAGATATAATCCTGGTTGACTCTTTTCATCAGGTAGTAATTCTTTGCTACTTTTAACTTCTTTCGCTTCACATAAAGCTGCAAAATCTTGTAAGGTATCAAGTCGAGCAGAGAGTTCGCTTAATGTGTCTAAATATTCTGCTAAAGCAATTTGTTGATTAATCCAATTTTGGTCATATTTTTGGGAACTATAGGACATTTCAAACTCAACTTCGATCTCGTTTTTCTTATGTTGAATTTGTTCTAAAGTTAAACAGCGATCGCTATTAGAAATTTGACTAATTCTTTCAATTCTTTCTGAGGTAATATAGTCTTGAAAAATTGGAGCATCAAAGCGATAAGCTGTTCCTAAATATTTATTATCTTGATTAAGACAATGATCTGCCCATCGTTGAGCTACTTGTTTAAATTTACTAACTTCTTCTGTAAGTAATTGTTTTGCATCTTGATGGTGTCCTATTTCTAATAATAAGTTCGCTTCGGTGGCAGTGGCAACCGCCCATCCTTGGATAGCAATATCACTATTTAACATTAATTCTGCGTTTAATTCTGGAGTCACTTTCATGGCTTCACTACCAAAAAATAAACGCACACTAGAAGCAGTTTTTAAAGCTTGTCTAGGAGATTCATTGGGGAAGCGAGTACGATCATCAAGTTCTGCTTTTAAGGTAGCAATTTCTTTAATTAACATGGCTTGATGAAGGTGAGAAATCGCTTTTGCTAGACTTTCTTGTTTTTGTCTACTATCTTGAACTAATAAATATAAATAAGCCAGTTGTCCTGAAACTGTATCTAAGCGATCGTCTAAATAATTTAAACCTTTAATAACCACATTAAACCCTTCTGTCATCTTATTATCTAAGTGGTGTAACCCTGCTTCAACTCGTGTAAAACCTATTTCCATTGTTTGTTGAAGATGACCTAAAGATTTTTGAATTTGATGGAGTTTATACCCCATGTACGCAAAACCAGCAATACTAACACCGAGGTTTAAAACACTTGCACCTGCAGCAATTTGAGTTAAACCCATCACTGAACTAAGGGTTTTTTCGATTCCAAATAATTGATTAGTAATGCCTGTTAGTTTTCTATCAAGTCCCATTAATTTATGATAAGTGAGACCATGACCCATCGTATCAATTAAAGGAGAAGCTGGAGAGGCTGGAAGTAATTTTAAAACATCAAGAATTCCTGGTACTTCAGTAAGATGCTTAACGATCTGTCCTCCTTTTTCAGTACCGGCAGCATATCTAATTACACTTCCGTAACGAACTAACGTGCCATCAAGTAATCCTTTAATAATAGAGGGGTCATTGATTAATAAAGTGGTTGGTTGTAACATTTTTGTCTCCTTATTTAACGATTGTAAACATCAAAAATACTAGCAGCATCCATTTTTAATCGAGATGAGACTTCAACATTGGTTGCTAAATCATATAATTTGTTAAAAGCATCATGACGATCTACTTGATTAACAGTGGGTTTAAATCCTTCCTCTGTTTCTTTCAGGTCAATTTTGATTAAATAAATATCATATTCATTAACTTCCTCTGATTGGGTTTCAAACTGTTTAATACTGTTCCATTGAGGTTTGATGCTTTCTTCTTTACCTTGATATAAATATTGAGTTAATTGATAAAGTTTTTTTCCGTCATCGTAATTAATTTTTTTTGTAACTTGGAGAGTTTCAATAACAGAAACTTGTGCCGCAGGAATAACTAAAATTAATGACTGTTTAAAAGTCGGTTTAACTGGGGTTGTGATAGTTGGAGATACAGATGATGAGACAGGTGAAGAAGAAGGATAAGAAACAAAATTATTTTTTTTAAACTCGTTTTCTGGTTTCTGTTCTGATTCTTTTAACTTGTAAACAAAATAACCAATTGCTGTAATTCCGAAAGCTAATAAAATAATTAATCTCATTGGATTTAACCCTGAACGTATTGATAGAAAGAAATCTTTAATTTGTTGATAAAATTCATTTTTAATCTGTATAGTAGTAGACTCTTTTGTAGATAGATTTCGTATTCTCAAAGATTTAGTTTCATCAAGACTTTCTTTGAAAATAAAATCTATCAACTTTTTTATTTCATTGTTTTTAACTCCTTGAATAATAAAATCATACTCTTTATCGGAGATATCAAGTCTTTTACACCAAAAATAAATTCCATAATTTAACTTGGTAAAAGAATCAGCTTGATTATAATGAGCGAATTTTTTTTCTAGCTCAATCATAACTTTCTTAGATATTTGATTAAGTATCGAACCAAAGTTATTCATCATTTTAATTTCTTTGAGTAATAAATCATTGGCAATTTCCTGTTTACAAGGCTTTCGATTCATGTTAAACAACTGAGCCATTTTATTTAAACTCTTTTTCTAACTGTTTTATACTTTCAATAACCTTCTCTTCCTTAACTTCAATACTTTCCCAAAACTGTTTCTTTTCTTCAAATTCATGATCGATAATTCTAGCTTGTTCGGCTAACGCTCTTTCTGCTAGATTAGTAATATCAATGATTGATTCTCCAAAAATATTACTAACATAATCTAACCTTGAAATAATCCAATCACACAACAGATCCCATAACTGTTCTTTCCCTTTTTCAATACCTTCTGACCATTGTTTTGCCATTGTATTTGACGACGGAAGCAGTAATTCAATGTATTCGATATCTTCATAAATATCACGAGTTTTTGTTACTGTTTCTATATATTCGACAGGACGGGTTTTCGTTCTAGTTTTTGTACTCTTAAAACAAGAACCACTCTGATAGCTTTCCTGATACTTTTCATATTTCGCCTTTTTTACTTTTTCTTCATATTCTTCTGTATCCACTATCTCATTCTCAGTTGTATTTCTTTGTTCAATATTATCTGGAATTTCAAAAAATTTTTCAGGTAAAGTAGGCAAGTTTTGAGTCAGTTGATTATGTAAATAACTCATTACTGCTGATTCAAGATCAAGATTAACAGAAGAAAGTTCCTGTTGAGAAAGCGAGATTTTTAACCGTTTTAGCTGTTCATTAACTAAAGACTGTAAAGCGTCTTCAAACTGCTTTGCTTTCCCTTGTAAAGAAAATTCTGCTCTTGCTGTGATGGCTTGACGCATGGTGTGATAAAGTAAGCGTACATAACGTTCATCATGTTCTAATTCTTGGATAGCTTTAGAATCATCAGCCCTCACTTTTCGATGTAAATCATCTGAGACAACTGCAAATTTTTGTATTCGACGACTCACATTATCGTATTGTTTTGCAATATCTTTTGCTAAAGCTGATGTTATTATTTCTCCTAAGTTGTCTTCTAGTTCATAAGCAGATTGATTATTTTGAAAAGCATCCCTCACAGGAGCAATGAGAGATGTAGTTAAGTCCCCTTCAACAAAACTAACTGCATCAAAAATGTGAGAAAATCCCTCACGTTTTTTAGCTTGAGCTTCTTTTTTGAGTTGCTCAATTACTTTAGGTTCGTCAGTTTTTAATGCTTCTATAATTTTTTTTACTTCTTTTTTAAAATCTCCATTAATCTTTTTTAAGTTTTTCTCTAAATCTTGGCGAACTTGAGTAACTTTTTCTCTCTCTGCTTTTACTTGTTCTTGATTATTAATTTTGCTGGTTTCAATTAATATATTTAAAGCATCTTTAAAAGCATCAAAGCTATTAAAAACATCTAATAAGGCAGGAAGAATCACTAATTCTGAGAATGATTCTTGTAGTCGAATTCTGATACAATTCCATAAAGCTTCCCCCCCACTCCAGCGCAAAGCATAAAATAGAATACGTCTCATTTGATAATCATCAGGGATAATTCCATCTTCAAGATTATCTTCAAGCTGACGAAACCAATTTTTTAAATTGCGATCGCCTGTAACATTTTCTTTAATAACAGTGGCACAGTCACGAAATAAACAGTTTAATAACTGTTGTCTTGTTTCTGATGTAACAGTAGAAGGAGTATTTAAAGGTGTTGTTCCCCAAGCACATTGAGCATAGTATAAAAGACGAGCATTAAAAGGGATAACATCAGGTAATTTAGGCAAGTTTAAAGTGGTTTGAATTTCAAGTTTTAATTTCTCTAATCTTTCATTTAAAGGTAAATCATCAGATCCCCTTTGATCCACTCTGTTTAAAATAAAAATCATGGAATCTGTACGCCCTTGTAAATACTCAACCACTCGTTTCAACTCTTCTAATAAGCGTTGTCGGTGTTGTTCATCTACTTGCATATAATCTAGTGCAACTAAACTAAATGCTTTGCCAACTTGTGGCTGAATAATAGCTAAATTGGTTCTGTCTTGTACGGATTTTAAACCAGGTAAATCTAAAAATTCAATGCTAACGCCTTCGGGTAAACCTGATAAATTTGAGTCACAAGCAGGAAAGAGAGGAACATAACTGGTTATTTGAGGTGCAATATATTCTTTCTTTTTTCTAGCTTCATGATAAGTGTGCATCGCTTGTTGAATACGGTTATAAATTTCTTCATCATTTAACCCTATCCATTCCCCTGTTTCCCAAGGGGCATCGGGGGTTTTTTCTATGGTTAATTGATGCTTATCGGAATGTTTTAATTTGAGAATCCCTCCACTCATTTCTCCTGCTTCAATGGGTGCTATTCTTCTCCCCATTAAGGCATTCACAATGGTAGATTTACCCGATGAAGTTGTGCCAAGGGTGGCAATACATAAACTAGGATTTTCTAAACGTTGCCTAGCTTCATTATAAGCTGTATGAAAGTCTTTTAAACGGCTTTTCAATGTAGGATCTTCAAAAACATCAGAACCAGTGTTAACTAAATTAGAGAGAGCATTGCCTAATTGATTTAGAAGGGTTTGGGCTATATTTAACTTTGATTTAATATCCATGATGTTGATAGTTCCTTTTATATTAGTTGAAATTAGCTTAAGTTGAATTTGAAAGAGTTAATTATAGGAGTACAAAAAGCTTTTAAAAAGACTGGTAAATAGGGTCATGATCTTTTCATAATCGTAAGTGAACTTCTGCTCCCTCGTCAGTCCCCATTTCCTTCTACCCAAGGTGTCAGATATCTTCTACTTCGGGTTGAGAGGATTGTAATAATCGATTAGCGTCTGTATTTTGAGAAGAAGATGAAAACAGAAATCGTACTTTCCAGTAGATAAAAGACAAAGAAAAACCTTGAGGAATGGTATTATTTGATTGACTCATTGAAGGTTGTGTATGTTTAGTTTCCCAACTACTACATAAGTCAGAGAGATTCTGAGGATGTTTAACCAATTCTCGCAAAGAACTATATTGCTCTTGAGTGAGATTTTCCCACAATTTTTCACCGAGTTCGGTTTGCTCATTAATGAACCACTCGTTAATAAAAGCTTTGACTTGTTGCTCATTAAATAGAGTTAAATAATAAGTTTGAAATCGAGAAGAAGGAAAATTTTTATTGTCAATAATCCGTGACTGACAACCGACAAAAATATTGGCTTCACCTATCCATCCTTTGAAAAGTGTATCTAGTAACTTAATTGAGCGTTTATTGTTTGCTAACCCGTCAATGAGTAACCAGACATTTCCTTGTTTAAATAAATTTAAAAGATGCTCTGAAGAAAGCACGATGTGAGGAAAAAATGAATGGGCTTCTCTCAGCCAATCTTCAATTAAATAATAGGTGACAGATTTATTTTTTAGCTTGTCTAAAGATAAGTAAATGGGATAACCTTTCTTATTTTTTAAAATCCACAAACCGAACTGATCTAAAAAAGTGCTTTTACCAATTCCTTTGTCTCCTAACAATAAAGATTTACTTTGTTCCTCAAGGATTTGAGATTCATAAAAAGCTTCTCTATTCATAAGATTATCATTATTAGAAAGATGAGGAGGAATATAAATTTCTTTTGAATTAAGAGACTCTGAATGCACCTCAAGCATTTGTAAACAGACGGTTTCCCAGTCCATAGTAGGTTGAATTATTGTGCTTGAATATTCTTGTTTAAGCCAAGATATAAGAATTTTTGACTTATCTGCTTTTTTTTCTGTCAGTTTTTCGCATCTTTTTTCTAGTTTTTTATAGATTTCAGTTAGCTGTTTTTTATAAGTTTCTTTAGTCGTTTGTAATTCAGTTTCAGCTATTTCATAAAACTCAGATTCTGATAGATTCCGATAGATTTCGCTAAATCGACAACGGAAAATTTTCGATTGTCCAGAAGATAATTCATAATCAACTGCGATCGTACATAAAAAACTATCCCAAGAGAGGGTCATAATCAATACCTTAGAACTAATGCTAGGACAAAGAGTGATTAGGAAACTTCTAAACTCTTTTTTTTCTGACTGTTCTAAGTATTCCCAAAAATAATGACTTAATTACACCATCAAGTAGGTGTTTTTCCCGTCGCAAACTTCTTTTAAAAGTTCAAATATACTCTAAAATTAAGCGAGTTAATAATGACCCTTGCCTATTTCTTATTCCCTAACGGTTGACATTGAGGACAAAAATGAGAAGACCGTCCCCCTAATTTTATCCGTTCAATGGGTGTCCCACAGACACGACAAGGTTGGTTATGACGACCATATACCCAAGCAACACCGCTATAATTGCCATTAATACCTGTCACCCCTCGAAAATCACTAAAGGTTGTGCCTCCCTGTTCAATCGCCGTCGTTAAGACTTCTATCATGGCTTCTCGTAACCGTTTAACCTGGGGTTGGCTTAATTCTTTCCCTAGGGTTGTGGGTCGAATGCCACTTTTAAACAACGCTTCATCAGCATAAATATTACCTATCCCTGCTACCACAGCTTGATCGAGTAGAATGGTCTTAATATTGCGCTGACGACCCTTTAACTTATTAATGAAGTAATCTAACGAAAAAGCCTTTGAAAAGGGTTCTGGACCCAATTTTTGCAGTCCTGTGATGATGGTTTCGGGGGGTTGGTTAGGCCGAACCCACCACACTTTACCAAAAGTGCGAATATCAACAAATCTTAATTCTTGAGAGCGATCGCAAAATAAACGTAAACGAGTATGACGGGATAAGGGTTTGTCTTTTGTCACCCATAATAATTGCCCTGTCATGCGTAAATGTACCCCTAACCATCCTTTATTCTCTTCTAGGGGAACCAGTAAATATTTGCCTCTTCTTTGCCACTGGCCAAAAGTAGCGTTTTTAATCTGTTGTAAAAATTCTTCGATAGAAACGGGGTAAGCAAGTGTGCGTGGTAACAACACTTCCCCACCCCAAATGGTTTGCCCAAAGGTCAATTGATTTAACCCTCGGCAAACCGTTTCAACTTCAGGAAGTTCTGGCATTTAATCCTGAAACCAATTACTTAGACGAAACAACTTCTAATTCGTTTTCCGCAAAGTTGTTGGTATTCACGCCAGTCGCACTGCCACTGTAGCCGGTGTAATTGACTTTATCAAAACGGACGACGACAGGATAGATAATACCAGCTTTATCGACAGTGGCAACAGTACCAATGTCGTTGTACCAGTAAGATTCTTTGCGTTTGATTCTAACTTTGTCTCCACGCTTGACCATAGGTATTGTCCTTCATAAATGGATATTCAAACAAAGGTAAGGAATGAGATCCTTATCTATAAAAGCCTACTATTGGATCGCAACACCTTGCTACTTCAAAAGTTTAAGTTTTATTGCGAATCTCGCCAGTCCAGTTCGACAAAATAGGCTGGATGACCTGAAAAATCACGGGTTCGGGCGATTTGTAACAATTCTAAATTAAAAGGAATCGCAGTGGTGAGATATTTCTGGGCCCAGATACCGGCATCGGGGGAC
>NZ_PRLH01000219.1 GCF_003013815.1 Cyanothece sp. BG0011
GAGGCGACCGCCCCCAGTCAAACTGCCCACCTGAAACTGTCCTTAACCCGGATTACGGGTCTAAGTTAGAATTCTAGCCTCCCTAGAGTGGTATCTCACCGTTGGCTCCATTTTCCCCACGAGGAAAACTTCAACGCCTCCCACCTATGCTGCGCAAGGGAAGCCCGAACCCAATTCCAAGCTACAGTAAAGCTTCATAGGGTCTTTCTGTCCGGGTGCAGGTAGTCCGTATCTTCACAGACAATCCTATTTCGCCGAGCCTCTCTCCGAGACAGTGCCCAGATCGTTACGCCTTTCGTGCGGGTCGGAACTTACCCGACAAGGAATTTCGCTACCTTAGGACCGTTATAGTTACGGCCGCCGTTCACCGGGGCTTCGGTCGCTAGCTTCGCCGAAGCTAACCAACTTCCTTAACCTTCCGCACTGGGCAGGCGTCAGCCCCATACTGCGTCTTGCGACTTGGCGGAGACCTGTGTTTTTGGTAAACAGTCGCCTGGGCCTCTTCACTGCGACCACCTTGCGGTGGCACCCCTTCTCCCAAAGTTACGGGGTCATTTTGCCGAGTTCCTTAGAGAGAGTTATCTCGCGCCCCTTAGTATTCTCTACTCTCCTACCTGTGTCGGTTTCGGGTACAGGTAATTAGAAATTAACGTGGTTCGGGCTTTTCTGGGAAGTCTGACTCGCATCACTTAAGAGCCGTAGCTCCTCGGACTCAGAACTTGGCTCAGGACGTTTTCTCCGTCCCTCATCGCCTCGTTTCCTTGCACCGGTAACCATCTTCCGGCTGATACTAAGCCTTCTCCGTCCCCCGCCACAATTTCTAATCAGTACGGGAATGTTAACCCGTTGTCCATCGACTACGCCTTTCGGCCTCGCCTTAGGTCCTGACTAACCCTCCGCGGACGAGCCTTCCGGAGGAACCCTTAGGATTTCGGGGTATATGATTCTCACATATATTTTCGCTACTCAAGCCGACATTCTCACTTCTGTACTGTCCACACCTGCTTGCCGCTAGTGCTTCACCCTATACAGAACGCTCCCCTACCACAGTTTCCTGTCCACAGCTTCGGTAAAATACTTAGCCCCGTTCATTTTCGGCGCAGGAGCGCTTGACCAGTGAGCTATTACGCACTCTTTTAAGGGTTGCTGCTTCTAGGCAAACCTCCTGGTTGTCTATGCACTCCCACCTCCTTTATCACTTAGTATTTATTTTGGGACCTTAGCTGGTGGTCTGGGCTGTTTCCCTTTCGACGATGAAGCTTATCCCCCACCGTCTCACTGGTTGATGCTTATAGGGTATTCTGAGTTTATCTCGCTTTGGTACCGCTCTCGCAGCCCGCAGCGAAATAGTGCTTTACCCCCCCATAAGGTACACAACCGCTGCGCCTAAACGCATTTCGGGGAGAACCAGCTAGCTCCGGGTTCGATTGGCATTTCACCCCTAACCACAGCTCATCCGCCAACTTTTCAACGTTGGTCGGTTCGGACCTCCACAAGGTATTACCCTAGCTTTATCCTGGCCATGGTTAGATCACCCGGGTTCGGGTCTACAAACTGTGACTATCGCCCTATTCAGGCTCGCTTTCACTTTGGCTTCATGGTCTCCCATTTAACCTGCCACAGCCTGTAAGTCGCCGGCTCATTCTTCAACAGGCACACGGTCAGACGTTAAATCGTCCTCCCATTGCTTGTAGGCTAACGGTTTCATGTTCTATTTCACTCCCCTTGCCGGGGTTCTTTTCACCTTTCCCTCGCGGTACTGTTTCGCTATCGGTCACACAGGAGTATTTAGCCTTACGAGGTGGTCCTCGCTGATTCACACGGAATTCCACGGGCTCCGTGCTACTCGGGATACAGTTAGGCTGTTTAAGTTTTCAACTACAGGACTTTCACCTTCTCTGGTGCAGTTTTCAGCTGCTTCGTTTAACCGCTACAGTCCACATCACTGTCCCACAACCCCATCAACCGTAGTCGATGGTTTAGGCCTGGTCCCTTTTCGCTCGCCGCTACTGGGGGAATCGCTTTTGCTTTCTCTTCCTCGGGTTACTAAGATGTTTCAGTTCGCCCGGTTAGCTTGTGTCACCCTATAGATTCAGGTGACCATTCTTGGGGTTGCCCCATTCGGAAACCTTCGGATCAATGCTTGCTTCCAGCTCCCCGAAGCGTATCGTCGGTAACTACGTCCTTCTTCGCCTCTGTGTGCCTAGGTATCCACCGTTAGCCCTTTGTAGCTTGACCTTTTTGGTCTTTTTTTTGGACTTGTTTGTTGACTCTTTTTTCTGCAGTTTTCAAGGTACTGACTGGATATAACATCCAGCATTCCGTCTTTTTCAAAAAGACTAGGTGCTGAACTATCCTTTTTTTGGGAAATCAGACAGGTGGGCTATTCTGGACTTGAACCAGAGACCTCACCCTTATCAGGGGTGCGCTCTAACCAGCTGAGCTAATAGCCCCTCTTTCCGAGACCCATTCTTAGTTTGAAAGCTGTTCACATTTCCCTTGCCACGACCTTGGGATGGAAGAATTTAGAATTAAAAATTTAGAATTTAGAATGATTTTTTTACATTCTTCATTCTGCATTCTACATTCTCCTCGGTCTCCCTATAAGGAGGTGATCCAGCCACACCTTCCGGTACGGCTACCTTGTTACGACTTCACCCCAGTCACTAGCCCTGCCTTAGGAGTCCCCCTCTCGAAAGTTAGGGTAACTACTTCGGGCGTGACCAGCTTCCATGGTGTGACGGGCGGTGTGTACAAGGCCCGGGAACGAATTCACCGCAGTATGCTGACCTGCGATTACTAGCGATTCCTCCTTCATGCTCTCGAGTTGCAGAGAGCAATCTGAACTGAGGCTGGGTTTGATGAGATTCGCTTTCCCTCGCGGGTTCGCTGCCCTTTGTCCCAACCATTGTAGTACGTGTGTAGCCCAGGGCGTAAGGGGCATGCTGACTTGACGTCATCCCCACCTTCCTCCGGTTTGTCACCGGCAGTCTCTCTAGAGTGCCCACCTTAATGCTGGCAACTAAAGACGAGGGTTGCGCTCGTTGCGGGACTTAACCCAACATCTCACGACACGAGCTGACGACAGCCATGCACCACCTGTGTTCCGGTTCCCGAAGGCACCTTTCCCTTTCAGGAAAGTTCCGGACATGTCAAGCCCTGGTAAGGTTCTTCGCGTTGCATCGAATTAAACCACATACTCCACCGCTTGTGCGGGCCCCCGTCAATTCCTTTGAGTTTCACACTTGCGTGCGTACTCCCCAGGCGGGAAACTTAACGCGTTAGCTACGGCACGGCTCGGGTCGATACAAGCCACACCTAGTTTCCATCGTTTACAGCTAGGACTACAGGGGTATCTAATCCCTTTCGCTCCCCTAGCTTTCGTCCCTGAGTGTCAGTTTCGGTCCAGTAGCGCGCCTTCGCCACCGATGTTCTTCCCAATATCTACGCATTTCACCGCTACACTGGGAATTCCCGCTACCCCTACCGAACTCTAGTTTTCCAGTTTCCACTGCCTTTCCGAAGTTGAGCTTCGGTCTTTGACAGCAGACTTGAAAAACCACCTGCGGACGCTTTACGCCCAATAATTCCGGATAACGCTTGCATCCTCCGTATTACCGCGGCTGCTGGCACGGAGTTAGCCGATGCTTATTCCTCAGGTACCGTCAGATCTTCTTCCCTGAGAAAAGAGGTTTACAACCCAAAGGCCTTCCTCCCTCACGCGGTATTGCTCCGTCAGGCTTTCGCCCATTGCGGAAAATTCCCCACTGCTGCCTCCCGTAGGAGTCTGGGCCGTGTCTCAGTCCCAGTGTGGCTGCTCATCCTCTCAGACCAGCTACTGATCGTTGCCTTGGTAAGCTTTTACCCCACCAACTAGCTAATCAGACGCGAGCTCCTCTTCAGGCAAAATAATTTTCACCTTTCGGCATATTGGGTATTAGCAGTGGTTTCCCACTGTTATCCCCATCCTGAAGGCAGATTCTCACGCGTTACTCACCCGTCCGCCACTCAGTCCGAAGACTGCGTTCGACTTGCATGTGTTAGGCATACCGCCAGCGTTCATCCTGAGCCAGGATCAAACTCTCCGTGGTGGAAAGCTTGAAGCATAGGCTCCATTTTTTCCTTGACTCTATCTTTTGATTACTCTCAAAATAGAGGGTGAATTGATTTTTTTCTACTGTTTCCTAGACAACTAGGAACAAATAGAATATAATTGTTTCAATTAACAAGGGCTGTGTTGTTTATCAGCTTTCAAACTATAGAATTTTCTAGGTTCGGAGCGCGTCGTTTGCGTTTCGCTCTCAACCGCGCATTTACAAATATAACCAAACCGCCAGGGAATGTCAACCCTTTTTTGAAACTTTTTTCTAAAATATTTTCCTCTTTCTTTCAAAGCTAGTCATAGCAAGGGTTTTAAGCAAAAAACTTTTTTTAAATGTCTTCAATCTGACTTGATTCCTCAGATGGTGGGTGATAACGGAGCATTTAGATGTCGTGTTGGATCCTAATATGTCCCCGTCAAAATTACCTTATATCTGAACTTTAGAATTTTTGGCTTTTTTTTGTACCTAATAATGATTTTGAGGAGCAGACGGGGGAAGTATTGGTGCGTAAGGGTAAGCGAGGGAAGACTCGACGGGTTTATTTGCCCCTAGAGGCTATTTGAATATGTAAGCGAATGCCATCATAATCGCCTAAATTTAAAGAAGGCGACTTCCCCTGCTCTGAGTCCATGTCTTAAGGCGGTAAATACGGCTTTATCTCTGATAATAGTCAGAGAGGGGCGGTTATCTAAGGCGGTTAACAGGGCTTCTAATTCGGCTTCGGTTAAATCTTGAGCAGGGGGTAAAGGCAGTTTATGTTGACGAATGGTGAGGGTGGGGTTAGGGTTGCCATAGGCTTCTTCCAACCAATCAAAAAAACTGCTGATAGCTGATAGGGCGCGGTTAACGGAACTAGGGGCTAATTTTTCGGTCAGTTGAATTTTATATTGAACGATGTGACGGGATTGAATAAAAGCAAAGGGTTTGTTTACAATAGTGAGAAAGGTCAACAATTCCCGACGGTAAGCCCTTTGAGAATTAGGGGATAAGGCTTTTGTCGCTAAAAATTCTTCCACCCGAACGTTTTGGAGATCGGTGGGGGTGGTAAGGGATTGATGACGGGGAATTTTTTGGGCTGGAGATCCCGACATAGAGAGAGTTAAGCGTTTTTTTTATTATCCCTCAGATCGGGTGGGTACGGACAATTTAGGTAAGATAATTCAATATTATCTTACCTGAGCCCACCAAAATATCTAGATTGCCCCTTAGATCACCCTCGCTAGTTATCCCCCAATACAGCATTTATTTTTATAGTTGACTCAGCCGTATTCGAGTGTACCAATTTACAATCTTTTGATACCATTCTCTGGCTTGTATTTTCTCTTCAGTTAATTCTTGAGATTCATCAATACAGTTATTAACTTCAACCCTTTCAATTTGGTAACTCACGACATAACCACAAGGAAGAGTTTTCCAATAAGTAGGATGCCAAGGCGTAAATTTTTTCCATATTGCTGAATTTTCAATATAGTAGCGGACAGATTGAGGATAATCCAATAAGTGTTCTATAGCGATTATTTTTTCTCCAATTTCTTGAGAGGAACAACTAATAATACTACGGTGGGGAGGAATCGAGTTATTCCAGAGATTTTCAGAAACTGATTCCCAATCTAAAATACATCGACGAAAAAATTGATTCCATTTTGGCTTAGCCCATGATTCCCATTGTTTTCCCCCTTTTTCAGTCAAAAAGAAATATAAATCTGAGCTACACAGTTTCTTATATAACTCGTAATCCCTGAAATTTTCTCGATCCAAAGCTGTTTTGATTTGTTCGTGGGAAGGAATAAATGCTTTGGTTAATAGGTCGTTTATTAGGTGAGTGTCTAGTGAATCGAGATCGGCTGGAGTAATGGCTAATAAATAACCATCTTGAAAGAGACGAAATAGAATATCGACAATTTGATTTGTCGTTAAATTAGATGGAGTTTGATAGTCATCAGGGACAATACACTGGTCATAGGGTATGATGGTTAAAAAACTAACTGGTGACTGGACTACCAGCTCTAGAAACCAAAAATCAAATTCACTCATCATCCTCGTTGATAATATTTGTCACCTTGATTATCTTTAATATTTAGAATTATAGAAGCATAAACTTTTTTTGGTGGTTTACCTTCTTTACAGAATTTATATTCACCTATCGAGCCTGCACTTTGATTTGGTTGAACATTTTTTATAAAAACGTTGTAGTGCATTCCTGATTTTTTCAGGATCTTTAAGATTTTCGAGAAATTTAATTTCACGATCTTTGAAAATTGTATCCATTGGAGCAGAATTTCCCAACTGAACAGTTCTCCCATCATTAATCTTTGAATGGTATTGTCTATTAAATCTTATTCCATTAATAGCTTCCGGTAAGTCGTCAAACCTAAATCCACCAAAAGGAAATTGATTTCCTATATAGTCAGTAAGAACATCATACTGAGGATACTTATCCTTACAAGTTTCTTCACAATCATTAGGGTCTTCTGGTTTTGGAATAGGGGCAGGAACTCTCTGTGGTGACGGTGACGGGGTTGGTCTGGGGTCAGGTCGTTTAGGAGGAGGTAGAAGCTCTGGTTTTCTATCAGTTGTCGGAGTTTCGAGAAGTGTTAGAGCTACAACTCCCGCAACTACTACAACTCCAACCGCAATAGCTACTGGTGG
>NZ_PRLH01000143.1 GCF_003013815.1 Cyanothece sp. BG0011
CTAACAGTTAGTCGTTATTTACTTCATTTTCACATCTTTCAGTAAAAATGGCATCATCAGCCCTGTTACTAGACTAGAAATAGTAATGACAAAAGCGAGATTTAATCCCGTTTCGCCCAAGCCTATTAATAGTAAAGAACCAATTAAAACCCCTAAAGTTAATTGACGATAAAAATAACCAGGGTTGCGGAATAATTTACCTTTAAAAAATAACTTTGCTGAGTACCAAGCTAAATCTAACATAATCAAAAACTCCTAAACTAATTTGAGAACAACTAAACCAATAGCTGCGACAGGAATTACTCCAGCTGGACCCAATAAACTCCCCAAAATACCTGCTAATTCATAGCCTAAATCTTTACCTGCTAAAATGATGCCACCAATAGCACCAGCAATCATCGAAACAAAAGCCGCAAATAATAACCAGAAAATCCCTGTAATTAAGGTGATTTCTCCAGCCATTAAATTAGTAAAAAAGTCTTGAATCCCTGGGTTACTACTCACATATCCAATTAAATCAGTCATAGAGAAGAATCTCCTAAAATTAACGAAAGTACAAACTTTTTTGTCTCAATTATTTGTAGGGTTATTGAGATAATGCTGACAATTCTTTCTCAATGTTTTCTATCATTTCTGTGACTAAGTTAGCTTGTTCCCATTGTCCATAGTCCATAAATATTTGTTTGGCTTCTTGATAGTAAGCTTGAGATTGTTTGAGATTATTAGGGTTGCCGGCTTCAGGGTTTTCAATATCATCCGGTAAATTAAACAAAACGTTCGCTTTATTGGCAATGGTATTGGCGTATTCGATGGGGGTATCCTGTCGAGTTCTTACCTTCAACGCCTCATCATAGGCGGCTAATGCCTTCAAATTGTTCTCAATGGGATGGGATGTATTAAGATATTGGAGAGCGTTGGCTAGATTGTTTTGGAGCATGGCATATTCACTGGGATGATCGATCAATGTCACCCATTTCAATGCTGCTTCAAACGATTGTACTGCCATCCCTTGACGCATTTTTTCCTTATCCGAACTCAAGGGTAAAGACAAATAAGCGATCGCAATATTATTCTGTAAAATAGCAAATTCTTGGGGATAACTTTCCCCAGTGAACACTTTAGCTGCTTTTTGATAAGCTTGGATAGCCTCTTGCATAGTCGCTTTGTGGAAGTTAACCAACCCCTGCAACACCACCCCTAAATTCATGTAGGTTTCGGCTACTTCTTCGGGGGAAGCGTGTTCTTCTAAAATAGGTAACGCCTTGTCATAGGCGGTTTTCGCTTCTAAGAGTAACCCTGGTCCTTCACTGGGAATGGTTCGTAATGCGGTTCCCATCCCCGATAAACATCTGGCCTGCAACACAGGCATCTCAGGGGTACACAGTTCTAACCCTCTGTGGTAAAGTAAAACAGCATCTTCAAGTTGTTGGCTGGTTTTAGGTTTATGTTGTAATCCTGCGGCCATTTCGATCAACATTTCCACTTTTTCGGCTAAAGTGGCGGTTTCCGATTCAATGGCAGTTAAAGCGGCCTTTACATTGGCATCACTGATGGTGGGTGTCACGGCATTCAATAGATAAATAAGTGTTCACAAAAATAGGTAACCAACCCTTGTCTATGGGTTCATTCATAAGAGACGATTGAGGTTGTTACCACGATTGGACTGTTGTTGAGATTAAACCTGTTGAAAGATAATAAGATACCCAAGAAAATTATTATTATTTCTTGGCATTTCGCCAAAATCATCAAGCTATTTCTAGGCTGATCAGATAAGGATACTCATCTCTATTTAATCAATAACCTTCTAAATTGTTTCTATTTCTTGCTATTTTTTTAAGATTAGTGTAAAAATTGTTTACCGTCGCTTCGCTCCTGGGTGTGGGGTATGGTAAACTTTAACCCCTACCCCCTGCCCCCTACACCCTGTTCAAAATGTATCCAGTCTTTGTGAAGTACCCCAACTTGCTTCGCTGAAATTGGGGCTTCCCAACAACAACTCAATTCAAGGACGGTTTTATTCGTCTTCGAGATTTCCCGTCTCATTGGCCGTTGCCTCCACAGGCAGACTCCCTGCTTCCCAAGGAGTTATTACTTATTCGGCAAGTCACTGTTTGGTCTTACGCTCTTGCTGCCTACTTTTTTATTCTTCACTGACTTCTTTTCCCGATCTGACAATGTTTCTGCGCCGAAAGTATTACTACTTTGCTTTGATGTTAGGCTGTCTGTAATTCCAACGTTCGGGTGGGTCGCAACCACAAGCATTGTAGCACAAGTTTCTAAAATGTGTACGCTTTTTTGTTCCATTTTTTGTGCCAAATGTTCATTATTAGGATTATGTTGGGCGCAAACAGGATCATTTGAACAGAGTCGGCCTAATTCCAACGCCATTTTTAAATAGTCTTCAAAGCGATCGCCGATTTTCACTAAACCCCCCAGTGTACCTTCACTCCCTGTGGTTCCCGTAAACAAGAGAATGCCATAACCAGACTCTCCTGCATAAATCCGTTCTCGAATGGAACTCGCTGCATAACCACAATCAAGGGCAATAGCCGTAATCAATAAATGAGAGAAAGAATGAAGCATAATATAGGGTAAACCAGGAAATTTTACCTCATCTTCTTTTAGCCCTCGCTGTTTACGCCATTTTTCAAAACTAGAAAAAAGGTGTTGACCTCTTTTTTGAACCTCTGTTCGTTGTTGCCATTGGGCGATCGCCTTGACAATAGCCTAACACGGGGCGATCGGGGATGGTTGCATCGGAGAGGGGACGACGGGCTTTGCATCCTTGGCAACGGACAAAAATATTAGCAAAATCATTACCGGAACCCCCTTCATCTAACCACAGTTGACCATTACAGGTTCTATCGGCCCCTCGCTGCATCCGTAGCCATTAAAATTCTGAGGGGATGACGGTTCGGATCTTGATTAAAAGCGGTTTTAATTGCTTCTCGTCTTTCTTCTCCAATTCCACCATGAAAGACATCAATTCGTTTTTCTGCCTGATGGGAACCGGCGATCGCTTGTTGTAGTTGTTGTTGTAAATAACGTTTCGTATCCGTATATTCAGTAAAAATTAACACCCGTCGGTTTAACCATTGGGCGTTTTCTTGTCCTAAATGGGGACAAAGATTCTCTTTTAACCACTCAATTAAACGTTGCATTCTGGCATCTTTCTGATAACGATTAGCCTCAGCAATTTCTGCCATTTCTGCTAATAAATTTAATTCTTCTTGCGTAATTTAGGGTATGTAAATAAGCTGAAAACTGACGAGGATTATCAAACCCTCTGTTAGCGATGGTTTCCCAACTGTTAACCCCTAAACTTTCAGCATCAATTTCTCGTTCCCAGAGAACTTCTAAGTAGTCGGACATAAATATAATTAACTGTCTTAAGAAATGTAAACAAGCTGTAACCCCTTAAGGTGCGCTTTCCAATGGCGAGGGAACCTCGCCTTGGGTCGCACCTCTCCCTGCTCCCTACTCCGGCGCTCCCCCGCTCACTTGACAGTAACGTTTATTTTTGTCCAGGTACTTAGAGTGTCTCCCAAGGCATCATCTTCTAAACAAGCAAGACGTACCAACGTATCATAGTTAGAGGGTTTCACTTCCTCTATTAAGTATTGTCGAGAGCGTACCCGAACAATTTGTCCTGTTGTTAGTGTGAGGCTCATTGTTACCTTTTATATCAAAATCCTTTTTTAGTATTCCCTATTTACGGCTTGCGTTTACGTCGAATCACCCAACCCACAGAAACCACCACTACCACGACAGCAACAACAATACTAAACGGCCCGAGAAAATCTTTAACTCGGTCATAGTTAGCTCCTAGAATATACCCGGCGAAAGTCAATAAACTCACCCAGATAGCAGTGCCTAGGGTTGAATAGAAAAGAAACGGCAATAAGGGCATCTTACTTAACCCGGCAGGCACAGAAATATAGGTGCGTACCCCCGGAACCAAACGACTGACACAAGCTGCAATTTCGCCGCGACGCTCAAACCAATCTTTAGCTCTGTCAATGTCTTCACTCGAAACCGTTAACCATTGCCCGTAACGATCCGCTAAACCTTTAATACGCTTCAAACTTAGGGATTTTCCCAAATAATACCAAGGTAACGCCCCCAACACTGAACCAATTACCCCGGCTATCACCACAGAAACAAAATGTAATTTACCTTGAGTCACCACAAACCCCGCTAACGGCATAATTAACTCTGAGGGAATGGGAGGAAACAAATTTTCCAATAACATTAATAAAGCAATTCCAACATATCCTAATCCATTGACGATATTAACAATCCAATCAAGCATAATATTTTAAAAATAAACTATTTACGAATCAATTTGACAATTTGTCCCACAATCACAGGAATAAAACTTGCTGCGATCGCCATTGCCCAACCCTTCACACCCGGGTCAACGGTTTGTAAGGCTCCTGAGAGTCCGGGTAAATAAACTGCCGATAACAACAGTCCCGTACAAATCAACAAAGCCCCCCAAATATAGGGATTTTGACTAATTTCATTACGAATTAACCCCCCATCGGCATCACGCATATTAAAGACGTGCCATAAGCGACCAAACGCTAACGCCAAGAAAGAAATAGTCACCGCTTGTTTTTCTTCCCAACCCAAAACATAAAAAACATAGAAAAATATTCCTAACACTGGAGCCGAAATTAATAAACCGTAAAGAACGATGGCCAACCAATGTCCTTTAGTCAAAATAGCCTCTTTTGAATCACGGGGAGGATGTTCCATTAAATGAGGGTTTCCTTCTCCTACTCCTAACGCTAAAGCTGGAAAGACATCATTCACCGCATTTAAAAAGAGAATTTGTAACGGTAATAACGGTAAGGGTGCATCCGTCAAAGAAGCAAAGGCCACCGCCATAATTTCCCCCACATTACCGGAGAGTAAATAAATGGTAAATTTACGAATATTATTGAAAATCGCCCTTCCCTGTTCCACGGCTGCCACAATGGTCGAAAATGCGTCATCTTGCAAGATCATGTCTGCTGCTTCTTTGGCTACCTGAGTGCCTCGTTGGCCCATCGCGATGCCGATATCCGCTTTTTTGAGGGCCGGGGCATCATTCACCCCATCCCCAGTCATGCCCACAACAGCCCCTGCCTGTTGATGGAGGGCAATTAAATTAAGTTTTTGTTCCGGACTGACCCGTGCAAAAATTGGCACTTGTCGCAGGGCTTCTTGTTGGTCTGAGGGGATATCATCAGGATTTTTCAGGACTTTTCCCAGTTGGGCTTCCCGTTCTTTTTCTGTGGTTAAGCCCACCGCTAAGCCAATATTACGGGCGGTCACCGGTTGATCTCCGGTGACCATAATGGGACGAATACCAGCCTCATGACAAGCTTTGAGAGCTTGTTTCACCGCTTCTCTGGGGGGATCGAGTAATCCCACCACCCCTAACAGGGTTAAACCTTGATACGGTTCACTATCTGGGTTATCAACGGTTTTTTGGGCGATCGCTAAAATTCTCAGTCCATCCTGTGCCAAAGAATGACATTTATCTTCCCACGTTTCATAGGTTTCTTTATCCATCTCCTGGGTTTGTTCAGAGGTTGCGTAATGGGAACACACCGGTAACACCGATTCTGGGGCCCCTTTAACCGCTACCCAATATTTACCTTCTACTTCGTGAAAGGTGGCCATCATTTTGGTTTGAGTATCAAACGCCTCTTCTCGGACTTCTGGCTTTTGTTCTCGCTGTTTATTACGGTTTAAGTCAGCTTTAGCCGCTAAAGCAACCAGGGCGATCTCGGTGGGATCGCCCACGTCTTGGTGTTCTTTCCCCCCTTCTTCCACGGCTAAGGTGGCATTATTACACAACACACAAACATTTAAGAGATTCCTGAGAATCGGATGATCTAAGGGATCAATGGTTTGGTCATTACGACGAAATTGACCTTGAGTTTGTTGTTCCCCTGTGATTTCAATGGAATCGGACCATAACCTAACTTCCCTGGCCGTCATGCGGTTTTCCGTTAAGGTTCCCGTCTTATCGGTACAAATAATACTGGTTGCCCCGAGGGTTTCTACTGCCGAGAGACGGTTAATAATGGCGTTGCGTTTGGCCATGCGCCACATTCCTCGGGCCAGGGCAACAGTGGCCACAATGGGTAAGCCTTCAGGGACAGCGGCCACCGATAAAGCGATCGCCGTTTCTACCATCGTATACAGATCCCGACCGCTAACAATCCCCACACCGGCAATAACAACGGCAATTAACAGGGTAATCCAAATCAGCCTTTTACCGAGACTATCTAATCTTTTTTCTAAGGGGGTAACTTCTTCTTCGGCTTCGGCGGTTAAAGAGGAAATATGACCCAGTTCCGTATTCATTCCGGTACTCACCACCACCCCTTCCCCACTGCCGCGAGTAATGGCGGTTCCTTTAAAAACCATATTACGGCGATCGGCAATTTCTAGCTCTTTTTCCAGGGGTTCTATGGTTTTACTGACGGGAACGGATTCCCCTGTCAGGGCTGATTCATCGGCTTGTAATTTTGAGGCTTCTAATAAGCGTAAATCGGCCGCCACTAAGTCTCCACCTTCTAAGATAACAATATCTCCTGGAACTAATTCCTTAGCGTCTATTTCTTGTACTTGATGATTGCGTCGCACTTTCGTTGTCGTTTCACTCAGTTTTTGTAGGGACTCCATCGAACGAACGGCTTTCATTTCCGTCACAAAGCCAATAACTGCGTTGAGAAGAATGGCGATGATAATAGCAACCCCTTCGATCCATTCTTGAAAGGCAAAGGAAAGAACTGCAGCTGCAGCTAATAAGGCAATAATGGGGCTTTTGAATTGAGCAATGAGAATTTGCCAAGCACTGCGACGTTGAAAGTCTTGGAGACGATTTTCGCCGTATTTTTTCCGTCGTTTTTTAACGGTGGATGAATCTAATCCTTGTTTAATATCGACGGATAAACGTTGAAGAATATCATCGGTTTCTAGGGAACTGGCTTCTTCTAGGTCTACTTTTGGTGCGACTTGACTCATATCTTCAATTCATTTTTTAAGGCCTGCTTAAATCTTGTCGCAAATTTATCTTTAATTAATCCTTCTTTAGTATTAAGTTAGGATACTGGAAACGTTATTGTAAAAATCGATCCTTCTCCTGGCGTGGAAACTAGGTTAATTTCCCCTTGAAGTAGTTTGACTATTTTATCAACAATTGCTAATCCTAAACCCGTGCGATCAGGTATGACTCTATTTTTTAAATTAACTCGATAGTAAGGATTAAAAATTTGGGATTGGTCTTCTTTAGAGATACCAATACCTGTATCGCTGACAATAAGTGACCATTGATCATCGTTTTCTGTCTGACATCTTATTGTAATCGTTCCTGAGTCAGTGTATTTGATAGCATTGCTGACTAAATTAGTAATGATTTGCCTCAATCTTAAAGGATCTGTTACCATTTTTTCGGGAGCGTTGTCAAAGTCAAGTTTAATTTCTAAGTTCTTGTGGGTCGCACTGGGTTCTAAAGTTTCAATGATAGATCGAACTAAAAAACGCAAGTTAGTCGGTTCTAAATTGAGGGATATTTTTCCAGCTTCGTAGCGAGACATTTCGAGAGCATTATTGATTAAATGAAGTAATTGTCTACCGTTTTTAATTACTTTTTCGGTAAGCTCTAAATTTAAAGAAGTGTCGGGATTTTCATTGACTTTTTGTTGCTGTTGTTGTAGCAATCTAGAAAAACCGATAATCGAATTCAGAGGAGTCTTTAATTCATGGGCTAACTCAGATAAATCTTCTTTTTGCGTTGCTATCAAACGCTCTAATTCCTCATTGGTAAGCAATAGTTGAGTCCGTACTTCTTCAAGTTCTTCTAGTCGCTGTTGCAGATAACTATCTAAAGACCAACAAATAACCTGATCAATGACTGAATCAATCACTTCAATCATCGATAATACTTCCTCTGCTGAACCAGAGAGTAAATCTGATTTTAAAACACTGACAATAATTGTTCTTAATAAACTATATTCTCGTACTATTTCAGCAACATCGTAACCTTGCTCTGCTCTAATAATGCCATGATCCAATCCTTTTCTTTCTAGCTTTTTGGGTTTATCTTTTAAAGAGTCCGAGAGTAAACTAGCCAAGGCTTCTACAACGTAAGGAATGCTATTACGAACTGATTTATAAGCAAGACCTTTGGCACTTTCTATCTCTATATCTGTCCGAATAGCTCCGATCCAATCATCGGTAATTATTTCTATTTTAGTAAGCAAGGCATGACCAATGTCGTTCATTTCTCTAGAAAATGACTAAATATGTGTGTTGGTTATCATAGTAATTTTACTATGCTCTGGACAATTACATTAATTAATGTTACCTAAGAAATTGAATCCTTCTTTGGTAATATTAAAGCTCAGAATCTGTATTAATTTTCTTTAAAAAAGTTTACCGATTAGGAACTATGAATGAAACTGCGCTGACGAGAGTTCGTATTGTTTTGGTAGAACCGGCGGGGGCTTTAAATGTGGGATCGGTAGCCCGTGTGATGAAAAATATGAGCTTAAATCAGTTAATTTTAGTTAAGCCGAATTGCGATCGCTTCAGTGATGACGCTAGACTCATGGCGGTTCATGGTATTGATGTTTTAGAGAAGTCCCAAGTTGTTGATAGTATTCCTGAAGCGTTACAAGGGTGTCATCGCATCATCGCCACCACAGGGCGATCTCTATCTCTACCCACCCATCTCGAAACCCCACGGGATGCTTTACCCTGGTTATTAACCGAAGACTTAAACACTGCTTTGTTGTTTGGGCCAGAAGATCGGGGCTTAAACAATCAAGAACTCAATTATGCTCAACGTTTTGTCTATATTCCAGCTAATTCTGACTATTCTTCTTTAAATTTGGCTCAGGCTGTGGCTGTCTGTAGTTACGAACTGTATCAAGCCGCCCAAAAACCTACAGAAAATAACTCGGACTCATCTTTTAACCCTGCTGCTTTTGAAGCGTTAGAAGGGTATTATCAACATTTAGAAGCGGTTTTACTGAAAATCGGTTATCTTTATCCCCATACGGCCAAAGCACGTCTCGAAAAATTTCGCAGACTGTACAATAAAGCGAACTTAACTACCGAAGAAGTTGCCCTACTACGGGGTATTTTACGACAAGTTGACTGGGCTTGTCATCATTTCCCCTCACATAATCAAGGAGAAGGCAATGGGGAGTAGGGGAGTAGGGAGTATAGGGAGAACAATATTCAGTAGATCACAAAGATCCTAGTTGAGATTGCAGGGGAGTGGGGAGACTAGAGCAGGGGAGATAAGAAATAGGACTAAATTTACTAAAAAAATGTTATTATTTAGCATCAGAGTAAAAAATCTAGAAAAAAATAATTATGCTAGACGAGAGCTTGAATTTAGTTCAAAATACTCTCCGAAGCTCCCTTGCTCCCTGCTCCCCCGCAGCCTTTTACAAGTAAGTTTTCGATCTACTTATATTAATTTTCTTCCCACACTTCACACACACACTTACGTTTGCCTTTTGTCTATTTCGATCCCCCACACCCCCCACACCCCCCACACCCCCCTTTATAGGGGGGGTAGGGGGCAGGGGGGGTAGGGGGATTATAGAAAGTACAAGATGTGAGTTTTATGAATACAAAAGAATCTAATTTATATTTAATATGTCCTGGATTTCATGATCAGGGTTTGACCGATTCTTTTATTAGAAATATTAGTCATCACTCTATCAATCTAGATAACTTATTAATCTTTCCAACGGATCAATATCCCCCCTATTCTGGCTTTCATTTAGTACAGTATTTAAGAGAAAAATGCCATAAAAAAACACAAAAATTAATCATAATTGCCTTTAGTGCCGGAGTCGTTGCGGCGGTTACTGCTGCTTGGCAATGGCAGTTACAAGGAACTACCATTAAGGGGTTAATTGCCTTCGATGGGTGGGGGGTTCCTCTAGGGGGTAATTTTCCCATTTATCGCGTGAGTCATGACCAATTTACTCATGAAAGTTCTATTATATTAGGTACAGGATCAATGAATTTTTATGCTGATCCTGCTGTTGAACATTTGGACTTATGGCGATCGCCTCATCTCGTTCAAGGTTGGATGACAGAAACCACATCCTCCAACCAAACAATGTTATCTAAGATGTCTTTAATTGACTTTTTGATGACGATAATAACTAATATATCATCTTGATTATTCATCCCGATTTAAGGCTGTCATCATCCCTTGTTGTGACACCATTTGATAAACCTGTTGTAAATAATCTTTGACTATTTTGGCTTCTTCGTAAGCTAAGGGTATTCTTCCTAAAACATCTAACACTGTTTTATTATCAGTAGGAGGAACAATAACCACTAAGGATGGATCTAAAGATTCTTGATATTGCCAAAATTGGTTAATATCTAAGTCTTGATTTTCTTGCCTTTCTCTTAACTCTATTTCCTGACTATTATTAACAGTTTCTGCACTGTTTTCTAAGGAACTTGCTTGAGGCTCTACTTGTTTTTTACGTAACGCTCTCAACCCTTCTAAAATTTGTGTTTTTGTCCTTCCTCTTAACTGAAAGATAATAAAAGGATCTTCGCTAAATCTTTCGGCTAATTGATAATAAATGGCTCCGATATGTTTACAAGGGTTGGCTTTATCGGGACAACTACAACGGGAATGCACATCAGATAAAGTAAAAGGAAAAACGCTTAACCCATTTTCTGTGAACACTTTTTCTATATTATCTGGCATTTTTCCTGCTAGTAATTGAGCGGAAAAAATAGCTTTTTTTGATAAACTTTTAATAATAAAATTCCAATCTTCATCAGTAAAAGGATCAAGGGAAAGGGAAACTTGATAAGGTTCGGGTTCCGTTCCTTGAACTTTAGCGAATACCTCAGATCCCGAAAATTCAATACTTAATATATGTCCTTCTCTAGCATAATTTCTTGCCCGTTCTAATCGTTTTTTGAAGCGATAGGAATCTAATAATTCTAACCAACGAATTACCCACCATTCTTGTTGAGGTAAATTATTACCATCATTGACTAAATTAGCTTGTGTCATAATCACTAAACTCACCTTAATTAACTAGATTGTCTTCAGAAGAAGCATTATTCTGTAATTGTTGCGCTTCATAAAAGGTTTTTAAACTTTCCCCATCCCCTACATATCTCCAATGCCAAGGTTCATAACTAATGCCTTGGGGATTATTCCGAGGAAATGATAATTCAAAACTATATTTTGCTGCATTATTTTCTAACCAACGAAAGGCAGGGGTTTGTTCAAAATTTTCACTTAAATTAGTAGCAGGAACTTGACCGTCACCGATATCAACCGCATAACCTGTATGATGTTCACTATAATTGGGAGGTGCGCTAACTTCTGCTCTTTTACGAGTGTCTTGGTTCCTTTGACGTTTGATTTCAAAGAATAAATATTCTTGTTGTTCAACGGTTCTAAATCCAGAAATTGGATTTAAAATAATGCCACTTTCCCGCGCATCTCGCTGCATTTTTAAGAAGCTATCGGCTGCTTTTTCTCTCAGTTTAATTCTTCCGTCGTTAGTAATAGATTTTAATTGATTAGGATCAGCTTCTTCATAAGGTAAATGACCTAAAATATTTTCCACCGTTTCAGGGGTTGGACTGGGTGATGGGGTGGGTTCTACCGATACCGTATTCGTTTCCGATGGGGAAGACATCAGACGCATGATCCCTAGACTTCCAAGAATAATAATAGCCAACCCACTCAACCCTAAGATAACCAATTTAGGATTGAGGGATGAAGATGTGGGAGTGGTAGGAATATCCCGCAATGCTTCGGGAATATCTTCTTTGGATGTTTGTTGTTTATGGTTCATTGATAGTTATTAAATAAGTCAACCCCTATTCCTATTTTAAAGTCAATCTTCAATCAATTTTTTAAGATAAAGTCATAACGATTATAGATTGTTATTAGGGTCTCTGTTGATCAATATATTACTGAATGAGCGTAAAAGCTTAACCGATAGAACAGTCGGGCAATTGTCATGGTTTTCTGTAATGCTTCTTAATATACTCTTGTCTTGACTTCTGTAACATTTTATACAAAAATTGAGTTAGATAAAAAATCCCTGATATTTCTTATGAATCCATCCTTTTTACCTCCTGATGATTTACCCTGTTGGGTTCCCGGCGATCTTGAATTATGTTGGGAATTCAATGATATTGTTAGCCGTTTGTTTTATAATTCTTGCGACGAACAAACTCAAAACTTATTATCAAAATGTGGTTGGAATTTAACCACGGGCCGTGATGGCTTAACCTTAGTGTTAATTTGCCCTAAAAACGGCTTAACCTGGCAAATTTTGAAATCTTTAGAAACGGTCAGTGACCATTTACATCAACTCGGAAAACAAGCGAGAATTCGCATTTATCCGCCACCACAAAGTGGGAGTCCTATGGAAGTGATTATTTGAGTCAAGAAAAAATTTTAGGGTGGGGGATGCTCACCCTAATTATTATTATATTAATTGATATTAAATTGTATAGAGTTTAACAGTCTTTATGGTTTCTACGGTATGATAAGAGATTGTCAATTAAGAACATTAATGATTCATTATTTTCTCATCAAATTTTAAGTAATGTTGGTTATAGTTTGAGATATAGTTTCAGGTAAATTGAACTATTCTCTTTCCTTTAACACATAGCGTTATCGATTATGAAACCGGTAGATTTTCTGCTCATTATTCATCCTGCATTAGCGATTATTTTTGTTTTTCCCTTGATTGGGATTGTTTCTTATTATTCTTGGCAAACCCGTCAAAGACGCTTAACGATACTTGGAAATAATAAGAGTAAAATTCCTCCCATTGTGGGGTCAGAACACGTCAAAATAGGACGTTGGTTATCCAGTATCGTGGTGACAGTCACTTTATTTGGATTAGCTTATCCCATTGGAGAAAATATTATTAAAAATCAAATGTGGTCAAGTAACTTTTTACAATTTATTTTCCTAATTTTAATGTTTGTTTTAACGGCTGTTTCATTATATCTTCTTCATGTTGCTAGACAAAAACATTGGCGAGGAATTTTTGCAACTTTAACAGGGATGGGAATTGTCGTTTTAGGGTGTCAAGATGGAGTCTTTCGTCGTACGAATGAGTGGTATATCTCCCATTATTATTATGGAATTACTGCTGCATTATTAATGATTTTTTCCTTAGCTATTATCGAAGATATTTATCAAGATAAATCCCATCGTTGGCGGAATGTTCATATTATTCTGAATTGTTTTGCTCTGTTATTATTTATGGGACAAGGAATAACAGGCACTAGAGATTTATTAGAAATTGGAAAATATAAATTAGGGGGGTAAGCGATCGCTGTTCACTGATAAAAAATGAATTGGGATGAAGGGTTAACCCTATCCCAATTAACTTTCTTGATCTAATTTCCTCCTCAAGATAGAGGACTTTTATGAGTGAATTTAGCGAATATACTCTTTAAGAATACTGTTACGGTTAGGATGACGTAACTTTCGTAACGCTTTCGCTTCAATTTGGCGAATCCGTTCACGGGTAACATTGAAAATCTGGCCAATTTCTTCTAGGGTTTTCATCCGTCCATCATCCAAGCCATAGCGTAAGCGCAGGACATCTCTTTCCCTGGGGCTTAAGGTATCGAGAACATTCTCTAAATCTTCTCGGAGGAGATTTTTAGAGACTTCATCTTCTGGGGTTTCCCCATCGGCTTCAATAAAATCCCCCAAACGGGAATCTTCTTCTTTTCCGATGGGGGTTTCTAGAGAGATAGGAAGTTGTGCTGATTTGGCGATGAACCGTAACTTCTCAATGGTCATTTCCATGCGAGTGGCAATTTCTTCCTCGGTAGGTTTGCGACGCATTTCTTGAGAGAGAAGTTTTGTCGTTTTCTTGATACGAGAGATAGTTTCGTAGAGATGGACTGGAAGACGAATGGTGCGAGATTGATCAGCGATCGCTCTGGTGATTGCTTGACGAATCCACCAGGTGGCGTAGGTAGAGAACTTATAGCCTTTCTCGTGGTCAAATTTTTCGGCCGCGCGAATCAAACCTAACGATCCCTCTTGAATCAAATCTTGGAAAGATAAACCGCGATTCATGTATTTTTTAGCAATGGAAACCACTAAACGGAGGTTAGAGTGAACCATTTTATCCTTAGCTTTGCGTCCTAAATATAAGCGCCGCTTAAACTTGGACAGATAGACTTTAGATTCAAGCTTCCAGGTCTTTTCTAAATCTGAAATAATGTCAGCTTTTTGCAACATAGCTGTTACTTCAGACCATTTAGGATCTTTATCTTTTCCTGATTGAGCGCGAAGCATTTGCTCAATATTTTCCCATTGAAAGATGCGTTTGCCCCATTGTTCGTCCGTGGGTTCTTGCTCGAGTTCTTCCCATAATGCCTCTCTAATACGCTCAAGTTGGAGTAGATCAGCAATTTTACGGGCTAGTTCAATTTCTTCTTCGGCCCGTAAAAGTCGAATGCGACCTATTTCTTGCAAATAAACCCGAATCGAATCCTCCGTGTAAGGTTTTTTCTTCCCAGGATCTCGACGACGAGAAGCAGTTATTTTGCGTGTTTTTTTAGAATCTGCTTCAGCGATATCATTAGCAGATGTGTCTAGGTCTTCGTCAGCAAAGAATGCTACTTCCATCTGAGATTCAGTAAGGGTTAATAGGTCGTTAGCCTGCGTCATGCCGTTTTCCTCTTGCTCCTTCGGTGCAAAACTAGAAATAAAGGTGAATGATTAGTTGAGTTAGTTAGATGAGTCTCGCTGGACTACTTTCTAGGATAGACTTAATTTTCTTAGACGATATCAGATCACTGAGATGTTTAGGGATAGGGGATTGTTGATGCCCATTATCTTCAAAACCTCACAGGTCTAACTCTCGAAAAATTAAAGACTTATCCGATTGTAGCCTCGATTACCAAAAATCGGGGATAGTTTTTGTTTTAATGACATCAAGATTCAGTGAACCTTGACTTAGGGTAGCCCAAGTTTAGGGTAAAAAAGCGGAGACTCTGAGTTGAATGCTCAACCATTTTAGGGAGATTTTCGTCTGAGATCAGATTGATTCCGATAGAATAGGTGAACAAAAAGTGGTATTTTTGTTTCTAACAGACGAAAAAATTTAGTTCTTTTACTCATACGTTAGCAAAGTTTTTGGGGGATCGATCTATTTCAGTTGGGTTAACACCGATGAAATATCAAAGTTTGATGACCCGTGATCCTTTTAGGGTCAGTTCTTTCCGTTGTAATAAAGAATAACTGAAGATTGCAGTGATTCCCATCACCCAACTAACAACCAAGTCTGAAATGAGACAAGGTTTTTCAAAGAACGGATATCGTTAATAGACAGACTCCAATGCCCCAAGTTAGGCCAATCAACACTTGAAAAGGGGTATGTCCGAGTAACTCTTTTAACCGCTCTTCTGTATTAAGGTGATGGGTATCGTGGATCAACTCATCGAGTAATTGATTGAGTATTCGTGCTTGTTTTCCGGCTGCTTGACGAACCCCGGCGGCATCGTACATGACGATCACGGCAAATAAACAAGCAATAGCAAATTCTGGACTTTCCCACCCTCTTGTGAGTCCCACTCCTGTGGCCAAAGCTCCAACGAGGGCAGAGTGTGCGCTTGGCATTCCTCCTGTGGTCACGAGGTAACGAAAGTTAATTTTTCGATAACGAATTAACTCAATAATTAACTTCAACCCTTGGGCAGAAAAACAGGCCATCAGGGACACCAACAGTATTTTGTTGTGAAAAATTGCTTCAAAATCCTGCATGATTAATGGTGAGAAAGTTTAGTTTTTGCGAGCAACAATAAATTGGGCGATCGCTTGTAGGGGTTGCGCGGCTTGGCCGTAAGGACTCAGTTGGGCGATCGCGTCATCAATCAGAGCTTGAGCTTGTTTTTGAGATTCTTCTAAGCCCCACAAACTGGGATAGGTGGCTTTTTGGTCTCGTTGATCTTTCCCTGCGGTTTTCCCTAGTTCTTCGGTACTAGAAGTTATGTCTAAAATATCGTCGATAATTTGAAAGGCTAAACCAATATTCTGAGCGTAACGAGAAAGCCGTTCTACGTCTTCTGCCTTGGCTCCAGCTAAAATGGCCCCCGATACCACAGAAGTCTCTAATAACGCCCCTGTTTTGTGGATATGAATGAATTTTAAGGTGTCTACCGTGACATCGGATCTTCCTTCTGATTCTAGGTCTAATACTTGACCGCCGACTAATCCGGCCGCCCCTACGGTACGTCCCAAACGCGCAATGACATCGACGAGATTGGCTAATTCGACGTTACGGGTTTCAGTGGCTACGTATTCAAAGGCGTAGGATAACAAAGCATCTCCGGCTAAAATAGCAATGTCTTCGCCATAAACCTTATGATTGGTCAATTTGCCCCTGCGATAGTCATCGTTATCCATAGCAGGGAGATCGTCGTGAATTAAAGACATGGTATGAATCATTTCTAAGGCGCAAGCCGTGGGTAGTGACATCTCTACCGTGCCTCCGATTAACTCACAACTGGTTAAACAAAGAATGGGGCGTAATCGTTTCCCTCCTGCCAACAGCGAATAGCGCATGGCTTCGTAGATTTTTTCAGGACGGATAATGGGAAGGGACTGATCGAGGGCCGCTTCAACCAACTGTTTTTTATCTTTGAGATAGGACGCAAGATCAAAATCCGATGCTTCTGTGTGCGTCACACGGTCTTCACCTGTCATAACCATGTCTGAGTGCCTATAGTCAACTATTATTTTGTATCATTTCTATCAGTTTACTTTACCGCAAGTCTTCACTCAATGGAGTTCCTAAAATGATAGCCCTGTATCCAGGAAGTTTTGATCCCATTACCCTTGGTCATCTCGATATCATTGAGCGAGGGGTTCTGTTATTTGAGAAAGTCATTGTCACTGTGATGTATAACCCCAATAAACAACCTTTATTTTCGGTGGAAAAAAGGGTGGAGCAAATTATTGAATGTACCCAACATTTACCTAGGGTTGAGGTGGATAGTTATCGGGGATTAACGGTAGATTACGCAAAATTACGCAAGGCTCAAGTCTTATTACGGGGTTTACGGGTTTTGTCGGATTTTGAAAAGGAATTACAAATGGCTCACACGAATAAAACTTTGTCTAAAGAGGTCCAAACTGTTTTTCTTGCTACTAATAATGAGTATAGCTTTTTAAGTAGTAGTACCGTCAAGGAAATTGCTCAGTTTGGTGGCTCTATTGCTCACATGGTTCCGGAAAATGTCCTTCGAGACCTTCAGGAATATTATCAAAAAAAAAATGAACGCCATAAATTATAATAAAAATATCAATGCTATCTGGCAATAATCGATGATTTAGTTTTTCCTAGAAATTACTGAAATTATTGTATCAACATTTAATTAACCTTGGGAAAATATACTGAGTCACAGTTAAATAAATTCAAAAAAATGTAATTCTACTTATTAATAATTATTTTCCTAATTGAACCATGAATGCTTTTATTTCTCGTCTACTTATTCTTACCCTTTGCCTCACCCCTGTTACTTTAACAGTGACCTCAAGACCAACTTGGGGAGAAACTGACAGTATCGAAACGACCATACAACAACTGACCGAGGAAGCCAAAATACAAACCGAACAAAAACAGTCTCAGCAAGCCATCAGCACCTGGCAACAAGTTCTCGATATGGCTCAACAACATAACAAAAAACACTTACAAGCCTTTGCCTTAGTGGGACTGGGGTTAAATTATCATGATCTCCAACAACCCTCCACTGCGTTAGACTATTATCAACAAGCGTTACCTATTGCTCAACAAAGTGGCGATCGCCGAGTGGTTGGGGCCGCTCTCAATAATATGGGGGCCGCCTACCAAAGTCTCGGACAATATCAAGAAGCCTTGACTTACTATGAACGGGCGTTACCCATTACTCAACAGGTGGACAAACCTAAAGATATCGCCAAAACTCTCAATAATATCGGAGAAATCCACAGTCTGACGGGAAAAAGAACAATGGCTTTACAATACTACCAAGAGGCGTTATATATAGCCCAGAAAGCTAGTGATCCCATCTTAGAGCAAGACATCCGTCACAACATTGATCAAGTCCAAAACTAGACAATTGAAAAAAATTATCTTTTAGAATGTAAATAAATATTGCAATACCTCAAAAGTTTTGTTAATATTGTTATCAAGCACTTGACTTAAATGCAGTTACCCAATACAGAGGTTCATTACTATGGATAATCAAGAATCTAAATTTGGTTTCACCACATTCGCTGAAAACTGGAACGGACGCTTAGCCATGCTTGGCTTCGTCATCGGTATTGCTACCGAATACCTCACCGGACAAGGTATCCTTTCTCAATTGGGCATAATGTAATCAAAAAGGGTGAGTTATGCCCTCACCCCCTTTCTAGATACAGTACGGTCAATCAAATTGGATTATAGCCGTTCTCAGTCAAATTATATATATTTTTTGAGTTTAGGGTGATATTGCTTCACTCTATTTTTTTGTCATCACTCTGTTTCAACGACTGTAACCCAAGGCCATAGGGACTGTTTATGGGTTCACACGCAGCATTATTCAGTGAGCGATGGCCATATTGTCTCAACAGTCTTTTCTCCTCTAGGGTAACAAAATAGGCGATTAAGTAAATCGAAAACTTACTTGTTTGGGCTGCAAGGGAGACGAGCGACCCCGGTCGGGTTCCCCGACAAGCGTGAACGCGCGAGGAGTGGAGAGCAGGGGAGATGTTTTTAAATCTTTTTAAAGCAAATGACGAAAATTTAGACCATGAGAACATAGTTTTCTTCTGTATTCTCATTATCTCCTGTGTTTTACACTATTTTCTTTCTCCCTTGCTCCGGTCTCCCTGCTCCCCCGCAATCCTAACTAGGAACTTTGTGATCTACTTAGATTGTGTTATTGTCTTTCATCAATTTCTCAGATAACTTAACCAACTCTTATCTTTAATTCAGAATTGAGTCATGTCTTTTTAAGATCAGTGCTTCATAGTAATAATAACGAAACAAACTAATGGAGTTACTAATCATGAAAGGCTTAATTATTACTGGTTTATCTTCTCTGGTTTTAGGTAGTTTTTTCACCCCTGTTAATGCTAATGAAATCATGGCGGTTAACTCGACTCTCGAACAAAATCAAATCGCTTATTTATCTCCTGTCAATTTAGTTAGTCATGGAAGGAGAGGAACATTTCGTGAGCAAGGAATTCCGAGCCATATTAGCTTCAGTTTAGCGATTAAATCGGGTCAAGTTGACGCTGAATCTTTAGTGAACGCTGCTATTCAAGCAGGGCGTTTATCTTCTGACAGTCTTAATCACTTGAGTTATTTATCTCAAGTTCAATTTGAATTGTCCCAGTTAGATAATGATTGATTGCTTAACCTCATTTCCCCACTACTGTCATAGACTTGTAGGGTTCTACTTTTTATTCCTACTATTTTCTCGCCATTTGAAAATAGTAGGAATTCTTGATCAATAAAAAAATAATGTTGAGAAAAGAAACTATTGATAAAATTATAAGTCAGATGTTGAACAACAGAAATTGCGAAACGACCCAATGACTCAATACCTAATTAAACGGATATTAATCGCTATCCCTACCCTAATTGCTATTAGTTTAGTTCTCTTTACTATCTTAGCATTAGCTCCAGGTGATCCCCTCGGAGAATTTGCTTCTAACCCGTCTATCACCGAAGAAGTTAGGGAAAATATTCGCAAAAGTTTAGGACTGGATCAACCCATTCATATCCGTTATATTAAATGGTTTTTTGCTTTTATAAGAGGAGACTTGGGTTATTCTTTTACCAGTCGAAGTCCTGTTTTAGAACTGATTTTACAACGCCTCCCAACAACTTTATGGGTGGTGGGAACAGCTTATCTATTCAGTGTTTTAATCGCCTTTCCTTTAGGGGTTGTTTCTGCAATCAAACGCTATTCTTTATTAGACCAAGTTATTACAAGTTTTGCTTTTTTAGGTTATTCGCTACCCACTTTTTTAACTGGATTATTGCTGATTGTTATTTTTAGTGTTCAACTCAATTGGTTTCCTTTTATTTATAATAGTACCTTGAAAATTACCAATTTTTCTACTTTTATTGAACAAATTAAACAGTCTATAATGCCTATTACTGTCTTAGCTTTATATCAGTCGGCTGTATTAATGCGCTTCATTCGTTCTGCTATTTTAGATGAATTAACCCATGATTATGTTCGTACGGCACAAGCCAAAGGATTGGGCAATTTTAGCATACTAAAAGACCATATTATTCGCAATGCGTTAATCCCTGTGGTAACATTGATTGCCTTAGATATTCCCACTATTTTTACTGGTGCATTAGTCACAGAACAAATTTTTAGAGTTCCAGGAATTGGCGCATTATTAATTGATTCAATTCAACGAAGTGATACCCCTGTAGTGATGGCGATTACCTTTATTTATGGAATTTTAATTGTTATTTTTAATCTCATTGCTGATCTCACTTATGGTTTTCTTGATCCTAGGGTAAGATATTAAGAAATATTACGGATAGGGGCATAGTAGATTATGGCTTTACAGCAATCGTAAAGATATTTATCAAACCCTGTGAATTCTCACTTATTTACTTCAATAATAGAGATAGGACAGTAGAGGAGCAAATTCCGAATGAATGCCTTATCTAATAATCGTTGGAAGTTTCTTAGCTGGACAACCGTTGTTATGTTTACCCTTGGTTTTTGGCTAAGTAGTAGTATTATTCTCGATTTTGTTGTTATTCCTGGTTTATCTTTATCAGGGATGATGAGTCAGGGCGGTTTTGCCAGTGCGGGTTTTATTATTTTTGGATTATTTAACCGCATTGAATTAGTCTGTGCAGCTATTATTTTAACGGGATTTTTGATTTTCCGTCGCCATCATCTTCTTATTCATCTTCAAGAACGTTGGTCAGTCATTTTAGCTAGTGTTTTACTGGGTATCGCTTTAATTTACACTTATTTCTTAACCCCAGAATTAAGTGCTTTTGGGTTAGAAATTAATCCCTTTACAGCAAGCAATACTATGCCTTCTGCTATGATTTCTCTACATTGGAGTTATTGGCTATTAGAAGTCATTAAGTTTGCGATTGGGTTTACTTTATTACGCTGGTGTTATCGTGATTCTTGTGAATTAAAGTAAATTGACGAATGCAATTAAGTAATGAGTTCCTCCCATTCTGGGGGGATTTTTAAATAATATTAACGATAGTTGTTTTAGATAGTTATTCGATTTTTTTAGACCTTGAATCATAAAATTAGACATTATGAAATAGGAATAATATACAAATGAAAGAACCGTTTCAGTTTAAGGATAATATCTATGTTTATTCTGTAGATAGACTAATTATTTTATATAAAGAGTTGTGTGATAATTGTAAGTGGAGTGAAGTTAATGAAGCTTACAATAATATAGACAATGGAAATCTTGAACAATGGTTAGACTCTATTGGAGAATCAAAACTATCTTATGTAGTTTATACTGTTAAAAAAGAAAATTATAGGATAAGCTATGTCCCAAATAAACTAAAAAATGTGTATGAAGCATTATCTACAGAATTGAACAATCGAAAATTTTTTGAATTACTAGATATAGATCAAGCAATCGAAATTACTTTGAAAGAGTATGAGACATTACGGGCTGAAATATTACAAAATTTATCAGAGATTACTCAGCGTATTTTTTTAGGATTAGCTGTTATATTCACTATAGCCTCATTGGCTTTAGCCCCATTATCTGATTTTTTAGGTAATCAGGAATCTATTACAGTTAACGATTTAAACTTAAACAACGATAATTTACAAGATACCAAAGTAATAATTTCAGATATAGATTCAGCTTTCGGTACAGTTTCTATCAAAGGTAACTTAAATATACAAAATAAAGTCAACTTATTCGATGAAATCAAAAAGAAAAATTCCCAAGCTAATAAATCTTCTATTATCCCTAGTATATTTATGTTTGTTGTTTTGATACCATTCCTAAGTTTGTATTTGGTTTATCGTTCTCTATTTGTTATAGAAAAAGTAACGATGATTGGTCAATATATATATTTTAGAATAGAAAAGAAGTTGGTTAACTTAACTAAATTAAAAATCAAGATACATAAGGATTCAATCAATAATAGAAATTATGATTTAGATAAGGATAACGAAATGACACTAGACAATATAAAAAACTCCCAAATCAAAAACTATTTAACTCATCTGAGTTGGGAGCATTATGTGCGGATTAGTCCATCTTTTATACATCCTTTTGATATTTTTTCAATCTTATTCCTGTTTACTATAATTATTGTGTTGTCTTGGTGTGTTGTCTTATTTTTGTTACTTACTAATGATTTTAGTTTTTGGGAAGATTTTTGTATTATTATTTTTATCTGTATTTGTGTTGCAGTGGAATTAATTTTTTGTGTTTTTTGTTGGTTAAGAGTATGTCAAATTAGGACTTCAGATAAAAAAGATATACAAGAATCTATCTTTCAAAACCCAGATAATTTTGATGATATTTTTGATGATGTTTTAAAGAAGATGTGGGATCATCATTGATGAAATAATCGGAATATAATTGAGTAATTTTTCCATTGTGTTAAACCTAAAATAAAAAACTGTTTATTCAAGAAAATTTAACAATCAGTTTTGTCAGGTGGGCAAAATTTTCTACATTATGACTGGTTAAAATAAATTTTTGATTTGCCCACCCTACCTTTTATATTTTAAACCTTCAAAATAAAAGGGTGAGACTTGCCCACCCCTTGCTTGTACATTCAAAATAGCGTTGAAATTTAGTAAACTTCAACGTGCCAACGATGTTGTTTTTTGAGCCCTTTCACAAAGTCAGACCATTCTACCCCTTGTTTCTCAGCAAAAGGCTTTAATCCTTCTTCGATGCCGGCTTCCATCCCTTTAAGTCCACACATATAGAGGTGTGTCTTAGGATCTTGTAACATAGTCCATAACTTCTCAGCTTGTTCAGCAACACGGTGTTGAATATACATCCGGCCGCCTTCGCTATTCTTCTGTTCCCGACTAATAGCGTAGGTTAACTCAAAGTTATCAGGATAGTTAGATTGAATCTCTTCTAACTTGTCTTTATAAAGAATATTTGCGGTGTAAGGAACCCCAAAGATTAACCAAGACTTACCTTTGAATTTGTAATCTTCGTGCTTCTCAAAGAACATCCGCCATAAGAAGGCACGGAAAGGAGCAATACCGGTTCCTGTGGCTAACATAACGATGTTAGCGTCTTCATCATCAGGAAGTAACATTTCTTTCCCAACAGGACCAGTAATAGCCACATCTGCACCTACTTCGAGGTTACATAGATGGGTAGAACAAACCCCATAAACGGTTTCATTGGTTTCGGGGTGTTGGTATTCTAACTGACGAACACAAAGAGAAACAGTCTTATCATCTCCTTTGTCCCCATGACGGGTAGAAGCGATGGAGTAGAGTCTTAACTTATGGGGTTTGCCATTTTCATCGGTTCCAGGGGGAATAATACCGATACTTTGTCCTTCTAAATAGTGAAGATCACCACCAGACAGATCAAAGGTTAAGTGTTGAACCGTACCACTACCACCTTCAGCCACCAAAGGATAATTTTCGATACATTTGCCAATGTAGGGGTCTTTGGGCTTATAAATATTAACAGGAACTTTTGTTTTCGCTTGAGTCATTGGTTTACGTTTCTTTTCCGTTGGGTTGCTTTGTTGGGGTTGAGCAACTTCAGCTTCACTAGAACGGTTAGAAGTGGGCTTGAGAGGGGTTTCAGCATCCAGAGGTTTAATACTGACAATACGACCACCCATACGAGTAATACGACGCATTTCTTGATTCATTCGTTCATAGGGAACGGTAATAAAGACGCTACCACTACGACGAATGGGATAGTCAAGACTGTCATTGTCTGTATTCTGACTTAACCCTGCCACTTCATAGACAAACAGACGGCTTCCATAGGCTGTTGTCTTGCCGGAAGTTGCTGCTAAGGCTGAACTGTACATCTATCTCTCCTGAAATTATGTTACATATCATAACTGCTCTATTTAGCCTACCATCGGGTGGTAATCTTAAATACAGAGTTATGAATTGCTTAATCAAGAAGGGAAACCTTAAATAAGATCAGCGCGTTCATAGAGCATAACGAAAATATCTGTAAAAATCTGTTAAACTTGCATCAGTTTTAGATTTTTTTCCAATCACGGTTTGGGGAATATTTAATTGATGAGAAATACCTTGTCTCTTGTGAAGAGTGATGTCGGTCTGGTAAAATCCATTGTCAGTATTTAATACGTATCTGGATCTTGTTAGGATCTCGTCAACTTTGGGGTTAAAAAACAGAGTGATGACTCTGTAAAAAATTTTACCCAATAATTGACCAATAATGCTCCCTTTATGGGAGACTTTAATGACAAGGTAATGAAACCGGGTTAACAATTCTGTTTTGCATTTAGAGGGAAGCTATGACCACAAATTTAGACCGCGTGGTTCTTATTGCAGTTGCCGGAGACTCCGGTTGCGGTAAATCTACTTTTTTACGTCGTTTAACCGATTTATTTGGTGAAGAGTTTATGACGGTCATCTGTTTGGATGACTATCACAGTTTAGATCGCAAAGGAAGAAAAGCCGCCGGTGTGACGGCTTTAAATCCTAAAGCGAATAACTTCGATTTGATGTATGAGCAGGTTAAAGCTCTAAAATCAGGTCAGGCCATTGATAAACCGATTTATAATCACGAAACGGGAGAACTTGATCCCCCAGAACGGATAGAACCGAATAAGGTAGTTGTTATTGAAGGATTACACCCTTTATTTGACGAGAGAGTTCGTGAATTGGTTGATTTTGGGGTTTATCTCGATATTAGTGATGAAGTTAAAATCAACTGGAAAATTCAACGGGATATGGCAGAAAGAGGACACTCCTACGAGGATGTGTTAGCTTCTATTAATGCTAGAAAACCTGATTTTACGGCTTATATCGAACCCCAAAAACAACACGCTGATGTGGTTATTCAAGTGTTACCCACTCAGTTAATCGAAGATCATGAAAGTAAGTTATTAAGAGTTCGTTTGGTTCAAAAAGAAGGTGTTGCTAACTTTGAACCGGCTTACTTATTCGATGAAGGTTCCACCATTGACTGGCGGCCTTGTGGACGTAAGTTAACTTGTGCTTATCCTGGTATCAAGATGTACTATGGTCCTGATAACTTCATGGGTAATGAAGTGTCTCTCTTAGAAGTCGATGGTCAATTCGATAACCTTGAAGAAATGATCTACATCGAAAGTCATCTTAGTAAAACTGGAACCAAATATTATGGCGAGATGACCGAACTGTTACTACAACATAAAGATTATCCTGGTTCTACCAACGGAACGGGTTTATTCCAGGTGTTAGTAGGTCTAAAAATGAGAGAAACTTACGAAAAATTAACCGCAGATCAGCCAGTTGCTGCTCAAGTTTAATTATCCTATTTAATTCATCTCAAAACCGTGAGGAAACTTTGTTTTTTCTCACGATTTTTTTGTTAAAAATAATCTGTTTTTTTTAATCCTAAGAAGCAGAAAGTTAAAGATTGGGAAAAAAGCAATTTTAGCTACTGCATCTAATAAAGTTAAAAATAAACCTGATCTGAACAAACCAATTCAATTATCTTGCTTTTCTGACTGTTTTTTAAAATCACTAAGATTTTGTTAAATAAAATTAAGTTTTTCGTCAGTTTTAGCCATATAAACATCTATCTTTTTATCTACTGTTTTTAATTCATTACTCAAATCGTCAAAACGACTATTAATTAATTCCTTAAAGTCTCTAAGAGCATTTTCTGTTACTGTTGACATTATAAAATACTCCTATTACATATATTATGACTATAAAATCCCCCACCAAAAGGCAGGGGATTAATTTATTATCTCATGCTAATTCGGAAGTTGGTTAACCAAACTTACCGGCCGTAGAAGCAATGAGGAACGCTGCGTACGTCAGCACATAACCCACGGTAAAGTGAGCTAAACCAACTAAACGAGCTTGAACGATAGAAAGAGCCACAGGCTTATCTTTCCAACGAACTAAGTTCGCTAATGGTGTGCGTTCGTGCGCCCAAACGATGGTTTCGATCAACTCTTGCCAATATCCACGCCAAGAGATGAGGAACATAAACCCAGTTGCCCAAACTAAGTGTCCAAATAAGAACATCCAAGCCCAGACAGAGAGGTTATTAACACCGTAGGGGTTGTAACCATTAATCAACTGAGCAGAGTTCGCCCAGAGATAGTCACGGAACCAGCCCATGAGGTAGGTGGAGTTTTCGTTGAACTGAGCCACGTTGCCCGTCCAAACCCCTAAATGCTTCCAATGCCAGTAGAAAGTTAACCAACCCAAGGTGTTCAACATCCAGAACATAGCGAGGTAGAAAGCATCCCAGGCAGAGATGTCACAAGTACCACCGCGGCCAGGACCATCACAAGGGAAGGAGTAACCGAAGTCTTTTTTATCGGGCATTAATTTAGAACCCCGTGCATCTAATGCACCCTTAACTAAGATTAAGGTGGTGGTGTGTAAACCAAGAGCGATCGCATGGTGAACTAAGAAGTCTCCAGGTCCAATGGTTAAGAACAAGGAGTTCGTGCCACTGTTGATCGCATCTAACCAGCCAGGTAACCAAACATTGCCGTAGTTAGGATAAGCGGTAGAAGCAAGACTATCAGGATTAGATAGAAGTACATCAAATCCGTATAATGCTTTACCGTGGGCGGCTTGAATCCATTGAGCAAACACAGGCTCAATTAAGATTTGCTTTTCAGGGGTTCCAAAAGCAACCACAACGTCGTTATGGACGTATAACCCTAAGGTGTGGAAACCGAGGAACAGAGATACCCAACTTAAGTGGGAAATAATGGCCTCTTTGTGTTCTAGCATCCGCGCTAAAACGTTATCTTTATTCGCTTCGGGATCGTAGTCACGAACGAAGAAGATAGCACCGTGAGCAAACGCACCAACCATCAAGAAGCCAGCAATATACTGGTGATGGGTATAGAGTGCTGCTTGGGTGGTGTAGTCCTTAGCAATGAAAGCGTAAGGGGGTAAGGAATACATATGCTGTGCTACCAAGGAGGTAATAACCCCTAAACAAGCCAACGCTAAACCGAGTTGGAAGTGGAGGGAGTTATTCACAGTGTCATACATATTGCGATGACCTTCACCCAACTTACCACTGGGGGGTTTGTGGGTGTTGAGAATTTCTCTCATGCTGTGACCAATACCCCAGTTGGTACGGTACATATGGCCAGCGATGATGAAGATTACGGCGATGGCCAAGTGGTGATGGGCCATATCCGTCAGCCATAAGGACTCGGTTTGGGGATGGAAACCACCTAAGAAGGTCAAAATTGCAGTTCCTGCACCTTCTGCGGTTCCGAAAATATGACTAGCGGTGTCGGGGTTCTCAGCGTACACACCCCAGTTACCGGTGAAGAAGGGTAATAACCCAGCCGGATGAGGGGGAGTGGATAAGAAGTTGTCCCAACCGACGTGCTGTCCACGAGATTCGGGAATCGCAACGTGAATTAAGTGTCCAGTCCAAGCTAAGGAGCTAACTCCAAATAAACCAGCTAAGTGGTGGTTTAAGCGGGATTCAGCGTTTTTGAACCAAGCTAAATTAGGACGGAACTTAGGTTGTAGGTGCAACCAACCAGCGAATAAGAACAGGGAGGACAAAATCAAGAGGAAAATAGACCCTTGATAGAGATCACCATTTGTTCTCATGCCGATGGTGTAGAACCAGTGATACACCCCGGAATAAGCGATGTCCACAGGATAAGAAGCACCTGCTTGGGTAAAGGCATCAACTGCGCCTTGACCGAATTGAGGGTCCCAGATCGCGTGGGCGATAGGACGAATGTTGAGGGGATCAGTAATCCACTGCTCGAAGTTACCTTGCCAGGCCACGTGGAAGAGGGTGCCGGAGGTCCACAAGAAGATGATGGCGATATGACCAAAGTGGGAGGCAAAAATCTTTTGATATAGATTTTCCTCGGTCATCCCATCATGGGTTTCAAAATCGTGGGCCGTGGCAATCCCGTACCAGATCCGACGAGTGGTGGGATCTTGAGCGAGATCCTGGCTAAATTTTGGAAATTTAGTTGCCATAGCTTTTTAGGAAATTCTCCTCTCTAAAACAATGAGGCTGATGCTCATTTCCTGATGTCATTAATCCTTGTAGCCAGGGGACTACAGAGGGGGAAAACGGTTTTTAAAGTCCGTTTCTATCTTAAACATTGAGGATAAAGGACAGAAGACAAGTATTGCTTCAGTGTCCTTTTATCCTAGATTAGCCAATCGATAGACTTCTTGCCAGGAAGAATGCCCAAGTGGTGACAATTCCTCCTAACAGGTAGTGAGCCACACCCACTGCCCGACCTTGAATAATACTCAATGCACGGGGTTGAATTGCAGGTGCAACTTTTAATTTGTTGTGAGCCCAAACGATCGACTCAATCAGTTCTTGCCAGTAGCCGCGTCCACTGAAGAGGAACATTAAACTAAAGGCAAAGACAAAGTGACCTGCTAAGAACATGATGCCATAGGCTGATAAAGCAGAGCCGTAGGAGTTAATTACATTAGCAGATTGAGCCCAGAGGAAGTCTCGGAGCCAACCATTAATGGTAATGGCACTTTGAGCAAAGTTTCCGCCTGTGACGTGAGACACTGCTCCATCGGGGGATACACTACCCCAGACATCAGACTGCATTTTCCAACTGAAGTGGAAAATTACAATAGATAAGGAGTTGTACATCCAGAATAATCCGAGGAATACATGATCCCAACCGGACACTTGACAAGTACCACCTCGTCCAGGACCATCACAAGGGAAACGGAAGCCGAGTTCACTCTTATCAGGGATAAGACGTGAGCTACGAGCATAAAGAACGCCTTTGAGAAGAATAAGGACAGTTACATGGATGGTGAAAGCATGGATATGGTGAACCATGAAATCAGCCGTTCCTAGGGTAATGGGCATCATTGCTACTTTGCCAGCCACTGCTACGGTGTCACCCCCAAAAGCATAACTAGCGGTTGAAAGGGCGTTGGGCGCAGTAGCCCCAGGAGCTAAGGTATGAATGTTTTGAACCCACTGAGCAAAGATGGGCTGGAGTTGGATGCCCGTATCTGAAAACATATCTTGAGGACGACCAAAAGCCCGCATGGTGTCATTGTGAACGTAAAGTCCGAAGCTATGGAAGCCAAGGAAAATACAGACCCAGTTGAGATGAGAAATAATCGCATCCCGATGACGCAGCATCCGATCTAAGAGGTTATTGACGTTCTTAGCCGGATCGTAATCCCGAACCATGAAGATAGCTCCATGGGCACCGGCACCGACGATTAAGAAACCACCGATCCAAACATGATGAGTAAATAAGGATAACTGGGTTCCGTAGTCGATAGCCTGGTAGGGATAGGGAGGCATCGCGTACATATGGTGAGCCACAATGATGCTTAATGACCCTAATAATGCCAGGTTAATGGCTAATTGGGCGTGCCACGAGGTGGTCAGGATTTCATAGAGTCCTTTATGACCTTCTCCTGTGAACGGACCTTTGTGCGCCTCTAAAATTTCTTTCATGCTGTGGCCAATGCCCCAGTTGGTACGGTACATATGACCAGCAATGATGAAGAGAACTGCGATCGCCAGGTGATGGTGCGCTGTATCAGAGAGCCATAAACCACCTGTGACGGGGTTTAATCCACCTTTAAAGGTTAAGAAGTCTGAATAAACTCCCCAGTTTAAGGTGAAGAAGGGGGTTAGTCCTTTGGCAAAACTTGGATACAACTCGGCCATTTTGCTGACATCGAGTATAAATTCGTGGGGCAAAGGAATGTCCTGTGGTGCCACCCCGGCATCCAATAACTTGTTCACTGGCAAAGAAACGTGGATTTGGTGACCTGCCCAACCTAATGAGCCTAATCCCAATAATCCTGCTAGGTGGTGGTTCATCATGGATTCCACATTTTGGAACCACTCTAGCTTAGGTGCTCTTTTGTGGTAATGAAACCAGCCAGCAAACAGCATCAGACCAGCCATCACTAACCCACCGATGGCGGTGCAGTATAGTTGATAGCTATTGGTAAAGCCTGACGCTCTCCACAGGTAAAACAGACCAGAGGTGATCTGAATGCCGTGGAAACCGCCACCCACATCGCCATTTAAAATCCCTTGACCCACAATGGGCCAAACAACTTGAGCGCTGGGCTTAATTGCGGTTGGATCGCTTAACCAAGCTTCATAATTAGAAAATTTGGCGCCATGAAAATACATGCCGCTCAGCCAGACAAAGATAACGGCTAAATGACCGAAGTGCGCGCTAAAGATTTTTCGCGATACATCTTCTAAGTCACTGGTTTGACTATCAAAATCGTGTGCGTCGGCGTGAAGATTCCAAATCCAAGTGGTGGTTTTGGGTCCTCTAGCCAAGGTACGGTCGAAGTGTCCTGGTTTTCCCCACTTCTCGAACGAGGTAGGGACTGGATCTTTATCGACTGTTACCTTAGCCTTTGCCTCAGTAACGTCTGCCATGAGGGTTCTCCTCTCTCGACAATAAACTTTAGGGTTTTCCTATTGAGGACAGTGTAATAGAAGATTAGCAAAAATAGGATATTTTGCTTCTCTTGTGATTGCATTTAATATGCTCGCTTTGATTAGGTTTCAGGCGAAGCATCAGTAATAGATGATAAGTCTTAGACCTCTTTTCTGTTGAGCCAGCTTAACAATAATTAAAATTAGGCTCATTCTTGATGGATACTTGGTTATGGCAACAATAGAAATAGCCATAAAGTCAAGTTTTTTTGCGACTTATTCACAAAAAGTAATATAAAAAATTATTTTTTTAACAAAACGTTGACATTTGTCCTATTTTAGATAACAGCTTTCACTGCCAAGCCTAATCAAATAGTAAATAAATACTTACTATTTGATCTTTAATTATCATTGAAATTAATCAATAATTTCAGGTAAGACGAAAAAGGCAACAGGCAATATCAAGTAGATCGAAAACTTATTGGTAAAAGGTTGCGGAGGAGCAGGGGGCAGGGGAGCAGGGAGAGTAGTTTGAGTTAAATTAAAGTTTAGTGAAGCGGAATTCTTTATTTTATAGATTTAAAAATTTATGATACTCAATCAAAATAACTTTTAAATCAATTCTCGACTCACCAATTAATGTCAGGAAATTTACTGGGATCATACTTGTGTTTTTTTAGGTATATCTGCTATGATTACCCAATAGGGAAGAGATATTCATTGGTAGAGGTTACTTCCCTTTTTCATTAATTGAGCAAAAACTTATTAATTGCCATCGCTACTCCGTCCTTTTCCACATCGGGGGCAACCCACTGGCTGACTTGTTTGACAGCGTTCGGTGCATTTCCCATGGCAATCCCTAGCCCTGCATATTCTAGCATTTCTAAATCATTAAAATTATCCCCAATCGCCATCACTTGATCAGGCTTGATTTGTAATAATTCTTCTGCCAAAAAACGCACACCGAATCCTTTACTCGCTTGAGGGTGAGTGGCTTCAAAATAAATAGGGGTAGACTGAGTTAAATAAAGTTTTTCACGGGGATAAATTACCTGCAAATTTGATAATAATTTTCCAATATATTCAGGTTCACCGATGGCCAAAATTTTAGTTGTTTCTTGTTTTAAAATAGAGCGTAAATCTTCAACTAATACTGGCTCAATCCCTGATCTTTGACGATAAATCTCAGTTTTTGCTGTAATTTCTTGTACATACAAACGATCATCAATATAACAATGAATTTCCAGTTTATTTAACCAGTCAGGTTGTTGAAAATAGTCAAATAATTGAGAAGCAATCTCCGACGCAACAGGAAAATGATGGTGACGAACCCCTGTTAAAGGGCATTGAATCCAAGCACCATTATAAGCAACAATCGGTAAATCAGAGGCAATCAAATCATGAAAACGCTTAGCCGAATAATACATTCTTCCCGTTGCTAAAGCTACCCTAATCCCTTTGCTTTGTGCTAATTGAAGGGCTTGCCTAACTCCATCACTAATGGTATTTGATTTGCCAGCAATAGTATCATCAATATCGAGAACTAAAAGACGAATATCCATAATTAATAAGAAATAATTAGGGTTTGAGACTCGTAATTTTGACCAGTGATTGATAAATTTTATTAGATCGAAATTAGGTAGCTTATTAGAAGTTTAACCAGAGTTAAATCAGCTTGAATAAAACTAACTTTTACATTGATTAAAGAGGCGAATTTTCGCCTCTTTAATATCTTTTAGATCACTGTTCCGTCTGGAATAACAGCATTTTTGATAACCACAACAATACCATTGCGAATATAGAACCCTTCATCTTCACGATTCGATTCTTCTATATTTTCTTTATTGACAATGGTGACATTCTGACCAATACGGGCATTTTTATCCACAATTGCTCGTCTGATGGTGCTACCTTTGCCAATACCCACAGGAATTTTACCTTGATCGAGCAGAGATTGACGAGTCTCCAAAGACTCATAAAAATCTGCTCCCATTAGCAGAGAATCTTCCACCACACAATCGGTTTCAATGCGACTACGAATCCCTAAAACCGAGTTATGAATACGACAATCTTTAATCATACACCCTTCACTGATCATGGATTCAGTAATATTACAGTTAAGGACTTTGGTGGGGGGTAAATTACGCGCACGGGTGTAAATGGGAGCCTTTTCGTTATAGAAGCTAAAACTAGGTCTTGGCTGGCGGTTAAGAGCCAAATTAGCCTCATAGAACGCTTCAATCGTCCCGATATCCTCCCAGTACCCCTTAAATAAATAAGCTTGAAGATTATAGTCTTTAGCTGCACCAGGGATAATCTCTTTCCCAAAATCCGTTTGTTCGGGATTATTTTTAAGCAGGTCATTCAACGCCTTCTTATTAAAGACGTAAATCCCCATAGACGCAATATAAGGTTGTTCTTTTGCTTGTTCTGGGTTTAAACCTAAAATGGAGGTATCCACCTGCATTTGCTTTAATTCTTCCCCTTTGGGTTTCTCAGAAAAGTCAACAATACGGCCATTGTCATCAATTTTCATCAAACCGAAGCTAGATGCTCGTTTTTCATCGATGGGAACTACTGATAGGGTAATATCGGCACCGGTTTCTCGATGTCGTCTGACAAAATCACTATAGTCCATACGATAGAGATGATCACCAGACAAGATTAAATATTCATCTACATCCCATTCATTAAATAACCAACCATACTGACGGACAGCATCGGCCGTTCCTTGAAACCAACTGGGGTTTTCCGTTGTCTGTTGCGCTGCTAAAACCTCTACAAAGCCATCGTGAAAGCCTGTAAAGTTATAAGTGCGGGTCAGATGTCGATTCAAAGAAGCAGAGTTAAATTGAGTTAAAACGTAGATTTTGAGTATTTCTGCGTTAATACAATTACTAACGGGAATGTCAATTAAACGGTATTTCCCTGCAAGGGGAACGGCGGGTTTGGCCCGTAACTTGGTTAGGGGATATAAGCGCGTACCTGCGCCTCCGCCGAGTATGATTGCTAGAACTTTTTTCACAACATAACCTCGCGATTGCCTGTTACACCTCTCAACTAAAGTTTAGGACTGAGGGGGACAAATGGGAAGTAGTTAAGGGGTTCTCGGAAGAATGAATAATTAAGAATTAACAATTAACAATTCATTATTGCTTGAAAAAATATCTAGTTAATTAAGATTTGGCGTTAAAATAATTAACTGTTTTTGTTGTAGCGATCGCACAATTTCTAAATCAACAGAAACTTGTTCTAAAATGTCTTTAACGGTTAACTTTCCATCACAAGTTTGCATAAATTGATATTCAACTTCACTTAAAGTTATGGGTCGATAATCATAATCTAGTAAACTTTGACTCGGCCACCCATGTAAACAAGGATGAGTCTCAGGAATAGCAGATAATAAGGTTTGATCTTCTGACCAATCTATCTTAGTTAAAGGGGGTTTTCCTAAGAAAAATTCATAGTGAGTTATATTTTCTGGATCAAGTAATTCTATCAATCGATATCGTTGGCGATCGCTTAATGTCTCTCCCCGTTTCATCAGTTCTTCTGACTCTCCAATCAACCGATCTAATTGCCAATATTGAGGGTTAGAAAAGCCAATAAATTCGAGTTCTGATGCTTCAATTAATTCAAATAAAGTGTCAATATTATAATCTGTTTCTTGGGGATGAACATACATATCAGCGAAAGATTCATCTCGATGATTTTCTAATGACCATCTTTCTTTTTCTCGCTTGACAATTCGGTTATTTTCTGGTAGTAATTCAAACAGTTTTCGCCCGACAAAAACCCCGTCTTTGTAGTCCCCTTTGGTTTCAGTTTGCAAGAGAGAAATGGCTTTTTGCATCAGTTGTATTTCCCATCTGCCTAACTCTGCATAAACAAAAATATGAAAGATGCCACCGGGGGCTAATTTTTTAGATAATGCTTTAATTCCCGCGATGGGATCGGGTAAATGGTGCAATACTCCCACACAGTTAATTAAGTCAAATTCTCCTTCTATTTTATCAGCTTCTTCTAAGGGTAAATGATGAAAAGAAATCGGATAATTATGATTAGCTGCAACCCCTGACTGTTGACAGCGTTTTTCAGCAATTTCTAGGGCTTTTTCACTAATATCAACCCCCACAATTTCGGCATGAGGATTTAATAAGATTAAGTATTCTGTTCCCACTCCTGTACCACATCCTGCGTCTAAAATGCGGATGTTTTCTGTTTGTGGTTTTCTGCCTGTACAAAAGTTATAAGCAGCGATCCAATTCCATCGCCAATTATATCCGGGTGGGGGTTCATTTAATAAGGGTTCGGGAGGAAAAGGATAGGTATTATATAGTTGTTGAACGGCCGAACTTTCAGGAGAAAACTTAGTCATAAACTTAGGCAAAAAAGCGAATTAAACTATCAAACTTAATTCAGACTTAACTATTATCTCATTAAACCCTACTGAGAATCTAATTAAAAGATTAAGATAATTATTTTTTCTACGGGTGCAAGGGATAAGCACTCGCTTCTTCTCACTGATTAGCATTAACAAGAGATTTTAAGAGATAAACTGTCATAGTAAGGGATTGAGCGAGAAGCCATACAACAGCAATGAAAGATCCCTTAGGGTGGTTTTTATGAAATTTAACTTACTGATTACCCTGTGATTGAAACCAATTTTCTGTTACTTCTTGAAATCGAAGTTTCATTTCAATGGATAATAGTTGCTCATTTAATTTTTCAGTTAACGGATGATCTCGAGTTAGGGCAATACTATAATTTTGAATACCAATATCGAAATCTAGGACTTGATCAGGTGCTTGGGGATTTTCGTATAAATAATATTCTAAAACTAAGCGAGAATATAGCACGCCATCCACTTGATTTGACTCTAATTGCTTAATCCCATCGGATAAATTATCAACCTCAACCATTCTCCCTTGATAATATTGACCCCATTGAACCGCTTTAGAACCAGAAATCGTCATTTCAACAGAGATTCCTGTTAAGGTTTGTCCGAGATTTGAGGGGGTTTCTGGTAAAATTACTGCCGGAGGTTCTCCTGTGATACCAACCTGCCATATTTTCCCTATGTTTTCGGTTGTTTCTTCTGTATTTGGTGGTTCGGTTGTTGATTGCCCTTTACTGGGAATGGGGGTTAACGTAACGTTAACTAACAATAAACTTATTAATAAAAGATAAAGGTTCTTTAAAACAATCTGATTGTTTTTTTTATTCAATGTTTATCTCCTTATGGACTAATGTTAAAACTTTTTTGTTATGGTCTCTTATTAGCGAATCTAGAAAGCTTCATCACGACAAATCAAAACATTAATCAGCCTAAAATAATTGAATTAAACCCCTCCCATGAAACTAATGATATGGGGGAAATTGATAGACTCTCTCAAACTTTAGAAATGATTAATAAAATGGATGACTCAGAAGTTAAAGTCATGCTTTTAAATGATTTAGCTGTATCCTATGCAAAATTCGGTAAGCTTGAAACAGCGAACAATATTTTAGAGCAGTCTTTATTAATTACTAAAGATTTTGAAGATATTACGTTAAGAATCACCAAGATAACTGAGATTGCTCATACTTATTATAAAATTGGCGAAAAAGATCAAGGATTAGCTATTTTAGAAAATACGCTAAATTTAGTGAATAGGATTGAAGATAAATTCTTGCAAGGACAATTGTTACTAAATATTTCTTTAAAATATGGAGAAATGGGACAAGAAGAAAAGTCACAAATGCTCCTCGGACAAAGCGAAAAAGCAATCATAGAAGCTTCCCAAGCTATAGCAGAATTTCCCTTCAAACAGACGGGAAGTCGTCTTAATTTAGGATTAAATGGAAATGTTGCTTCTTTCCGAAATACCAGGGCGGCTCTAGGGTTTAGAGTAAATTTTTACCAACAATGGCCAGAAGAAGATATTTATATTGATGGAAATTTATTAATTAACTATGATAGTAATCGTACCGTTAATAATTATCGTCCAAATAGTTTAATTAAATCAGTTTATCGTCGTCATTTTAACCCTCAATGGAACGTTTTCACGGCTTTTTTTAATAGTACCAACCAAGATTTATTTGCCACTAGAAACAATAATGAAGATTTAACAATTATTAGTAATATATTAGTAGGGGCAGGATTCAATTTATGGCGAGGTAATTCCATTCGTCAGTTTTTGGATCTACAATTGGGTCTAGGAACTCGTTATGAATATGATTATATTAACTTTGAAAAGCGTCGTGATGAAATTGATCCCACCCTAGGAATTCTTCTTTTTGGTAGAGGATTTTCTTTTAAGGAGGCTAGACTCAATCAGAACTTTGCTATTATTCCTTCACTGGATAACTTTAATAATTATACGATTACATTAGATACTAATCTTTCTCTGCCCATAAGTGACCGATGGTCATTGAATAATCGTTTATTTCTTCGCTATCGGAATGAAGTTTCCTTTGAGGAGAATCCTAACCTAGAATTTTTATTTACCACTGGAGTTAACTATCAATTTTAAGAAATACATAGGGGATCAAGGCATTGGATAACAAAAAAACGCTAACTTTTGTCTCTTTTCTAGTGACTAAATGGTTCCTCTTCAGCTATAATCACCCTCAGTCAGAATTCTCTATCAATTAACAATGAATAAAGAAGAACTCGTCAATATGGTCGCTGCTAAGACTCGTCTTACCAAAAAAGAAACGAGTCACATCCTAGATGCACTCACGGATACCATTATGGAAACCGTTTCCTCTGGGGATAAAGTGGTTTTAGTTGGTTTTGGTACTTTTGGTGCGATTTGTTGATGTAGAAAGTAATCTAATAATCCTATGAGAAAGAGGATTTGAGGATAGCGTGTACATCGTTAGGTAAAGAGTTAAAGACTCAAACTAGGAGAAAATTCCTGACAAAAAATTATAGAAAACTCAGAGGAATGATTTCCTATACTTCACAGTATAGATACCTAGAAAACCTAATAACTGTTGTTTAGTCCACTTTCAGGTTGTGGCACTCGGAATCAAGGGATTAGTCAACAACTAATCCAAGAGTGACGACATCTCCCCCAGTTTATGAATTAGTCACTCATCGATTGAAGCGGGGAGAAACGGGGATAATTTCTGAACCAAACAGAGAGACACCTCTAGTCAACTGGTCATGGTTAGCGAACAGCGAACTGTCTTAACCTTCGTCACCAAACAGTAGCAAAAGTTGGTTGATATGCTGCGTTCAAAATGAACACAACGAAAGATAGGAGTATCGAAAGACTACCTATGCAGATTCCCGAAAGTAGTTCGGAGGATAGACAGGGTAAGAGCAATTAAACCCTTAATGAACCTAACACCAGAAAACCCTAAGCAACGGAACAAATTAACCCCATGATGTCTCTCACCCATCGGTCGAAACGGTGAGCAGTGACAAACGTAAGCGCATGAATCATGGCGGTAGGAATCGGTAAGAAGCAAATGCTCAACTGTAATCGTTGTAGATAGGCTGACATACCAGATGGTCAATCAGAAGAAATGGTCTTAAGTCGTAATGAATACAGCCAAAGCTAGTTTAAACACTGAGAAGGCATGGAACACGATTGATGCTTCGACTTCCCTCAGCATCAACTGGGCAAAAGTTCAGAGAAAAGTGTTGAAGTTACAAAAGAGAATATTTCAAGCAGTTCAAGCTGGACAAAAGGCAAAAGCAAGAAAACTACAAAAATTACTGTTAAAGTCCCACTATGCAAAGCTCTTAGCTGTACGTAAAGTTATCCAAGATAGTAAGGTTAAAAACAGCCCAGTCCATCAAAAAAAAGTTATCTTTAACGCTCAACTGATAAGACTGGCCCGTTCCCTTAATGTCCAAGGATACAAACCTAAGGCACTCAAACCTGTGAAGTCAACCCGGTCTAAACAACCACCTTGGGGAGTCTTCGGGGTGAGAGATAGAGCCATGCAAATTTTAGTGAAATTCGCCCTTGAACCCCATTGGGACGCTCAATTTGAAAAGGAATCCTATGGTTTTAGACCTGACAAGTCAATCCATGATGCCATTGACAAGATATTTCAAGGAATAATAAGAATTCCCAAATATGCTTTAAATGGCAAAATTGTTAAGGGTTGTGACAAGCGTCATCATGCTTACCTCTTATCTCAACTAGATTGTCCCAAAACCCTCAAAACGACTATCAAAAGATGGTTAAAAGTAGGAATAATGGACAATAGCGTGTTTCATCCCACGGGAACAATAACCGCTCACACTGAGATATTATCCCCTTTGTTGGTCAATATTACCTTAGACGGAATGATCACAGATATAAGGGATTCATTTCCGAATGATGTGAGTCTAGAGAAAACAACAGAAGAGATAGCTAGACCCATGATCATCAGATATGCCAATGATTTTCTTGTGTTTCATCAACATCAAGCAGTCGTTGTACAATGCCAAAAATTGATGACACAATGGCTCGATAAAATCGGTCTTCAATTACAACCAGAGACAACAAGAATCTGTCATACTTTATATGACCTTGAAATCGACGGGGAACTCCAAAGACCGGGTTTTGACTTCCTGGGTTTCAATATCAGACAGTATTCCACTGGAAAACACCACGGAAGACAAGATAGCTTAGACAGTGGTTTACAATATCGAACCTCCATTAAGCCCACTCAGCAATCAATCAAAGCTCACTATCAAGCCCTAAGTGCAGTCATTAATCAATATAAATACGCTCCTCAACGGGAATTAATTCGTCAATTAAACCCAATGATTCATCAATGGAGCCGTTACTATGGCAAAGTATCTCCTCGTGATGTTTTCTCAAAACTCGATCACATGATAGGAAACAAATTAAGAGCATGGATAAAAACCAGAACCGGGGCTACGGGAAAAAAACAAATGTCACTTTACTTTCGAGAGGGTATCAACGGACAAACAACTTTCCAAACTAAAGAGGGACTTTATCTAGTCCCTCATGGCAAAGTGAGACCCAAAATAGATTTTCTAAAGCCTAAGTCCAATCACTGCACCGATAATAAAGGACTGATTACCGAGAGCCGTGTGCAATGAAAGTTGCACGCACGGTTCGGAAAGGGAGTGATGATAGGTGACTATCATTTCGACCCAAACAACCCAGAGACAGAAAAGAACGTAAAGGGATGAATCCCCAAACCGGACAACCGATTACGATTCCCGCAACCACCGTTCCTGCCTTCTCAGCCGGAAAAGTCTTTAAAGAAAAAGTTGTCGAGTCTTTATGACCAACTTTGATGACCTAGGCTGTGAAAGCTGTTTTTAACTTAATGTTATGAGAATTCCCCAAGTTAAAAAAATTGGGGAATTCTTTTTTTAGATCAGCATAATCAACGAGAAGCCAAAAAATTGCTAAAAAAAGCCTTAATATTTTGAGTATTTTTAAAATAAGAAAAATATAATCATAAAAATAATTCAGTAAAAAAGAATTAAAAAGAAAAAATTGTTATCTAAAATAACGAGGAGTCACAGACCGTGCATCTGACAGCCAATCATCGCGTCGCTATTTTACTCCATGAAGGCATCAAAGGGATTCATGGAAAAACAGGACTCGCTTATTTACGGTATGGAAAAAGTGCGATCGCTGCTGTTATCGATGCAGACTGTGCTGGACAATCCTTAGAAAAAGTTACTGGTATTGCCAAAAACATTCCCATTGTCTCCAATGTTCAAGAAGCTTTAGCTTACAATCCTGATGTATTATTAATCGGCATTGCCCCTTCTGGGGGTATTTTATCCGATCAATTGTTAGAAGAAGTGAAACAGGGAGTCAAGGCAGGTTTGTCAGTGGTCAATGGTTTACATATTCCTTTGTCACCCTATTTTAATAACCTACAACCCCAACAATGGATCTGGGATATTCGCCAAGAACCCAAAGGGTTAAGTATTGGGTTGGCTAAAGCCCAGTCTCTGAGTTGTCAGCGCATTTTAACCGTTGGTACTGATATGTCTGTGGGGAAAATGTCGACCAGTTTAGAATGTCATCAGTCCGCTCAAAAACGGGGAATCAAATCAAAATTTCTCGGGACAGGACAAGGGGGTATCATGATCGCAGGAGAGGGTATTGCCCTAGATGCCATTCGGGTTGACTTTGCTGCCGGAGCGGTGGAAAAAATGGTAATGGAGGCAGGAAAGGATCACGATATTTTATGGATCGAAGGTCAAGGATCGTTACTTCATCCAGGTTCAACCGCTACCTTGCCCTTGATTAGAGGCTCTCAACCCACCGCCTTAATTTTAGTCCATCGTGTGGGACAAACTCAGATCCACAACGCGCTGCAAGTTTCGATCCCTCCCTTACCAGAAGTGATAGAACTCTATGAACAGGTGGCTCAGGTTGGCGGTGGGACCAATCAAGTCAAGGTAAAAGCGATCGCCCTCAATACCTTTCATTTAGACATAAAAGAAGCTCAAAAAGCAATAGAAACCGTTAAAGAAACGACGGGACTTCCCTGTACTGATGTGGTCAGATTTGGAGGAGATTCTTTATTAGATTACCTTTTATAATGAGCATTTTTGATTGATAACATAAAACAAAAATAACGATTCCATAAATAATGAAAAATAGAAGAATACTGATCATAAAAAACTTGCCCATGGTTTGAATAGCACTAAATCCCGTATCACTTACTTGAACTGCAATCTTAGTTAATAGTTATAGTATGCAGAGCATTACACCAGTAACCGTAAGACTGGGTAAAAACCCTGTGAGGGTCTTACTATTCTTAAGTAAATTTAACTATTAAAATACCTCTGATCACAGAGAATGCAGGGTGAAATCACCAGTTAAAGAGAAGATTATAGAAAATTTTGATGATTATGTTTAGAAAGAGAAATTTTTGGGAACTTTAAAATTAGCAAATAAACCAGCAAAAAAAGCGATATCAGCATAGATATCAGTAAGGGTAGACATTTCTTTACCTAAAGTTTTGGTTATATTTGCGTAGTTTCTCTAAACCTCAAGTCAGTGGGATTTTGTGATGCAAGTGCAAGCAGTCAATTTAGGGGTCAATATTAATCCTATGTTCAACTCAACTAATCGTCTTTTTTGTCGTTTAGATGGGTTGAGTCCAGCCGTCCGAGAACAAAAACGAGTCAAAACTTTAAAACAGTTATGCCTTTTAGATACTGAGACAATTCCTATATTTGATGAGGCGACCCAAACTGCTGCCCGCTTCATAGACGTTCCCATTTGTCTATTGGGGATAATGGTTCAAGATCAGTTTTGGTTAAAATCAGCCGTAGGACTGTCAAGATTGGGCTTAATGAATGATTTAGCCTCAAAGCGCAAAATTCCTCGTCAAGAAGCCTTTAGTACCTATGTGATTGACAGCCAACAACCTCTAGCCATTCATGATACCTTACAAGACCCGACGTTTGCTAAGAGTTCGTTGGTGCAACATTATGGGATTCGAGCCTTTTTAGGGACTCCTTTAATCACAGCAGAAGGGCAATGTCTAGGAACCCTAGCCGTGATGGATTTAGTTCCCCGTCAATTTACCCCTAGAGATGTAGAATTTTTAACCATAACTGCCCGTTGGTGTTTACGGGAATTTGAACGGAATCATTTGCTCAAAACTCAATCCCCTAAAGAGGATGAATGGTTAAACCTGATGAGAGCAAACGTGATACCTTCTCAGAGTGATGAGCCTAGGACTTCCTCCGTATCGGCATCCATCAATACCATTAAACTCGAATTACTACGCCAGTTAATGGAAGAATTTCGCACCCCACTAACTTCAGTGATTGGAATGTCGAGTGTGTTACAGGGTGGAGTTTTTGGTTCCTTAACAACGAAACAAAAGGAATATTTAAACATCATCCACAGTAGTGGCCAACAAATGAATGCTTTAGTCAAGGAAATCTTGACTTTGGGCATTTCTCACGATGCTCATAACGAACTACAACTCAACCCGGTCAACATCGAAATGTTGGCTCAAAATACCATTAACAGTTTAGCTGAAATGGTTAACCAAAAACGACAAACTTTACGCCTATCGGTTGAACCTGGCAAACGAATTTGGCTTTTAGATAAAGACATTGTACGCCAAGGGCTATATTACTTGATTGTCAGTGTCCTAGAATCGGGAGAAGTGGGAGGAGAAATTCGTATTCATATCTCTCGTCGCACTAAAACCCTTAATATTGCTGTTTGGGTTTCTCATCCTTGGTTAGGAGACGGTTTACCTCAAGTTAATTTCCATCCCTCCTCAAGTCAAAAAAAGTTAACTCAACTCCATCATTCTTTGAATTCTCTTGAACACAAACAAGGGATTGTTTCAAGACCCAATGATTATATCTTGCGGGCTTCTTCCCTAGAAAAAATAATTTATGCAACAGAAGACAATAAACCCCAGTCTCAACCGTCTCCCGAGTTATTAGGTCTACTCTTAAGTTGTCATCTCATTGAAAATCATGGGGGCAAAATTATGGTTCAAGGTTCTTCAGACTCTGGCTATCGTTATGTCCTGATGTTGCCTAAAATTGGTACGGATACCGAACCCCATACTTATCGACATTCTTAACCCATAGTCGGGTCGCCATTCTAAGTTAGAATACTTTGTGTCTTTAATGACGTTGAGATATCTTTTTCTAAAATTACGCCCATGTCTAAGGTTGACGACAATGCTCTGGTTTGTACCATTTTACCTACCTTTAACGAAAGTGGTAATATCACTGACTTAATTGAACGTCTGATGGCGAGTGTCTCTCCTCCTTACTTAGTTTTGGTAATTGATGATGACTCCCCTGATGGTACCTGGAAAATTGTAGCAGACATGGCCGCTCACGCTCCTTATTCTCCTGAAGAAAAGGAAATCAAGTCGGGTATTGCGTTAGTGCGTCGCCTTCAAGAAAAGGGCTTAACCTCTGCTATTCAACGAGGGATTAATGAAGCCATCCAAACCTATAATGCCGAGATTATTACCTGGATGGATTGTGATTTGTCGATGCCCCCTGAAGATGTGCCAAAATTAGTTGAAGCCATTCGACAGGGGGAGGCTGATGTAGCCGTGGGGTCGCGTTGGATTGAAGGGGGAACGGATGTGGCTCATGGTTTGATGGCACGGGTCTTAAGTTGGATTATTAATAACTTTGCTATGTTATTGCTGGGGCGTAAGGTTCATGACTACACCAGTGGCTTTATTGCCGGGCGAGCAGAAGTCTTACAAAAAATCCCCTTAAAAGGAGACTATGGGGAGTATTGTATTGACTTATTATGTCGGGCAGCTAGATTAAATTATAAGATGAAAGAAGTTCCCTATGTTTGTGTGCCTCGGACCTCCGGAGAAAGTAAAACAGGGATCAACCTCTGGGATTATCTGAGTAAAGGACGCAAATATGTTTCTACTATTGTTATGCTCTGGTTGAATCGTAGCAATTAAACTCGATTTGATCATAGGAAATATTAGCCAATTAATACAGAATGCACCTTGATTTTCGTAATATTAATACTCTATGGTCTTCTATTATTGTAGAAACATTATCCCGTTTGGGGTTAACGACTGCTGTTATTTGTCCTGGATCTCGTTCGACTCCTTTAACCCTTGCTTTTGCTCGTCATCCTCATATTGAAACTATCCCTATTTTAGATGAGCGATCGGCTGCTTTTTTTGCTTTAGGAATCGCTAAACGCACTCATCTTCCTGTGGCTTTAATTTGTACATCAGGGACAGCCGGGGCTAATTTTTATCCAGCAGTAATTGAAGGGAAAGAAAGTCAAGTTCCTTTATTAATTTTTACGGCGGATCGTCCCCCAGAATTAAGAAATTGTCATGCTGGACAAACGATTGATCAAGTTAAATTATATGGTAATTATTGTAATTGGTACACAGAGTTAGCCTTACCATCCTTAGAGATTCAACTGTTATCTTATCTTAGACAAACGATTATCGCTGCTTGGGATCATGCTTTAGTTCCTTATCAGGGAATTGTTCATTTAAACTGTCCTTTTCGTGAACCTTTAGCCCCTATTGTTGACCCAGACATGGCTAATTTATTCACAGATATAAACTTTGATGATTTTTTTCTCAATATTTATAAAGGGGATAAAGAACTTTTAAGAACAGATTTTTTATATAATTATTTAAACCATTGGTTTTCTCATAGCAAAGGCATCATTATTGTAGGGGTTTCTAATCCTAAGAATACTTATTTATACTGTAAGCAAATTATTCGCCTATCTACTTTATTAAACTATCCAGTTTTAGCAGAAGCATTATGTCCTTTTAGAAATAATATCGAAAAGTTTCCTAATCTCATTAACACTTATGATATTCTTCTTCGTAATAATGAACTAGCGGATAAACTTGTTCCTGATGTTGTTATTCAAATTGGAGAATTCCCTACCAGTAAAGAATTACGACAATGGTTAACTAATCATCAAGTCCAACATTGGGTAATTGATAGTCGACCGGATAGTCTTGAACCGCTTCATAATAATACTCATTATATTCGAGCCGATATTCACCATTTAGACATGGAATATGAGGAAAAATATAGACCTCAAAAACCTGATTTATTCTATCTCAAGCAATGGAAAAAAGTCAATAAAATTATCAACCGCAATATCAAAGCTAACCTTGATAAAACTAAGGATTTAATAGAAGCAAAACTTCCTTTTTTACTGTCTCAAACTTTACCAGAAGAAACACCTATTTTTATTGCCAATAGTATGCCAGTTCGCTATGCCGAATTTTTTTGGATGCCGAATAAGCGTCAATTGATGCCTTATTTTAATCGAGGTGCAAACGGTATTGAGGGAACTTTATCAACGGCTTTAGGAGTTGCTCATAAAGCAAAAAGTAGTGTGTTAATAACGGGAGATTTAGCTCTTTTACATGATACAAATGGCTGGTTAATTCGTCAACATTTTCAAGGTCATTTAACCATCATTTTAGTTAATAATAATGGGGGAGGAATTTTTGAAATGTTACCCATTGCCAAAGAAGAATCATTCTTTGAATCTTATTTTGCCACTCCTCAACATATTGATTTTGCTCAATTATGTTCTACTTATAATATTGAGCATATTTTAATAAAAAATTGGACAGAATTAAAACAATTATTAAATCCTCTACCCTCCATAGGAATCCGTGTTTTAGAGTTACAAACAAATAGAAAAAAAGATGCACTTTGGTTAAAAGATAATTTAGAAAAACTATCTCTTATTCATGAAATTGAATAGGGTTAATAAGAAAAATTATAAAAAGTAAATAATGTTAAAAATGCTTGCTTTTTCTTGACTTGACATGATATTATATACACAATGGAAAAGGTGTGCGCTTGTAACCTTCTAAATAGGGGAAATAATAAAGGCGATCGCTCTAAAATCTATGAATCTGATGGATTATATTAGAGATGAAAAAACAAAAAGCCCTTGAACTTCTTACCCAAAATAAAGCTCTACTTCAGGAAAAATATGGAGTTAAAAAATTTGCTCTATTTGGTTCTACTGCAAGAGATACTGCTACTCAAACAAGCGACATTGATATATTAATTACTTTTGCCGAAAAAGCCGACTCAAAAAAATATTTTGGCGTATTGTTTTATCTTGAAGACCTTTTTCAGTGTCAGATTGACCTAATTACAGAAAATGCGCTACGTCCCGAATTAAAGCCTTATATCAACGCAGAAAAAATCTATGTCTAGCAATAAAAATAAACCAAAAAGAGAATGGAGATTTTACGTCGAGGGTTTCAATTAAATAGCTCAACATTTTCGTAGGGGTCAACGGCTGTTGACCCCTACAATATTTATAAAGGAGAAGGGTTTAATATTATTAAACCCCTACATTACAATTATGATGACTTTTTCGGTAAGAATTTTTCGGTGGTCATTTTAACGACAATATAGAGAATAGGGACTACAAATAAACTCAAAAAAGAAGCCACTAACATTCCGCCAAAAACCGCCGTTCCCAAAGACTGACGACTCCCTGAACCGGCACCCGTTGCCACGACTAAGGGAAAAATACCTAATAAAGTAGAAACTGCCGTCATTAAAATAGGTCTAAGTCTTTCTTGTGCCGCTTCTATGGCTGCTTTCACTAAAGGTAAACCCTCATCTCTTAATTGGTTAGCAAACTCCACAATAAGAATAGCATTTTTACTCGCTAAACCAATTAACATCACTAACCCAATTTGACAATAAACATCATTAGCAAACCCCCTTAATAATTGTGCCGTTAATGCCCCTAAAATAGCCAAAGGAACCGCCAAAATAATAATAAAAGGGTCGATATAATTTTCATATTGTGCTGCTAAGACTAAGAACACAAATAACAATCCTAACCCAAAAATAATGGGTGCAAGACCGGCGGAGTCAAGTTCTTCTAAGGAAGTGCCAGACCATTCGTAACCAAACCCCGGCGGAAGAACCTGTTTAGAAACGGTTTCCATGGCTTGTAGGGCGGTTCCTGAACCCACACCCGGTGCTGGACTGCCATTAATTTCTATGGAACGATAGAGGTTGTAATGACTAATGGTTTGGGCCCCAGTGGTGGGTGTTAAGGTGACTAAGTTAGATAAGGGAACCATTTGACCGTTTTGCGATCGCACATACAATTGATTGATATCTTGAGGGTTGGCGCGAAATTCCTTATCCGCTTGCACATAAACCCGATAGGTACGCTGTTGTAGGGTAAAATCGTTCACATAGCGAGAGCCTAACGCGGTTTGGAGGGTGCTAAAAATATCATCGATAGAAACTTGTAACGCTTGGGCTTTATTGCGGTTGACTTCAATGATAAATTGAGGGGTATTAGCAGAAAAGCGACTAAATGCTTGACCAATGGCAGGATTTTGGTTGGCAGCCCCCAATAATTGCCCCATCACCTGCACTAACTTGTTAATATCTTCGCTTCCCTGTTGGTCTTGTAGTTGATAGACAAAACCGCCAAAATTTCCTAAACCTCGGATAGCCGGAGGGTTAACGGGGAAAATATTCGCTTCAGGTATTTGACTAAATTTACCCCAGAGTTTACCAATAACCGCTTGTGCCGAATGTTGAGGCCCCGGACGTTCTTTAAAGGGTTTGAGGGGGCTAAAAATCACCCCTTGGTTGGCACTACTACCCCAAAGGCGAACCCACCCACGGCAAAGGTTGCTTTAACGTCAGGTTCTTCTAAAATGATGTTTTCTACCTGTCGCATCACGTCGCTGGTATATTGCAAGGAAACCCCTTGAGGGGCTTGAATAATGGTGATGAAATAGCCTTGGTCTTCTTCTGGGGTGAAAGCGGTGGGAACCTGGTTATATAGCCATGCTGTGACCAATAATAAGGCTACGAAGACCCCCACCACCACCAGACGCAGATGAGAGAGGGTATGAAGCGATCGCCTGTATTGTCCCTTGACCCAGTCTAAAAAGTGATTAAATTGATTAAAAATGGTTCCTAAAAAGCCCGGTAACTTTTGTCCCTTTTCTAATAATAAAGCACATAAAGAAGGAGTTAGGGTTAAGGCCAAAAAGGTAGAAATAACAATAGAAAACGCAATAGTTAAAGCAAATTGTCGATATAAAGCCCCTGTGGTTCCTGGAAAAAATGCCACTGGAATAAACACCGCCATTAACACTAAAGAGGTGGCAATAACGGCTGATGATAATTCCCCCATGGCCTTACTGGCTGCTGCTTGAGGGGACATATTTTCATCTTCGATATAGCGGTTAATTTGTTCAACGACAATGATGGCATCGTCCACCACCATACCAGTTGCTAAGGTTAAACCAAACAGAGTTAAACTATTAATTGAAAAGTCAAATAATTTAATAAAAGCAAAGGTTCCAACCAAAGCCAAAGGAATAGTTAAAGCCGGAATTAAAGTGGTTCTCCAATTTTGTAAAAAGATTAAAATAACAACAATAACTAAGCCGACGGCCATGATTAAAGTTTTAACAACTTCCGATAAAGATTCCTCTACAAATTGAGTCGTATCAAAAGCAACCACATATTTTAAATCAGGGGGAAAAAATTCCGAGAGACGATCCATTTCTGCTTCAACTTTTTTGGCCACTTCTAACGCATTCGAGCCGGTTCTTTGGTAAATTCCCATCCCGACCGCTTCTTGTCCTCGGAACCGCAAAAAAGAACTATAATCTTGCGCTCCTAATTCTGCTCTTCCCACATCTTTAAAGTAAACTAAACCGCCATTTTCATCGGTTTTTAGGAGTAAATTTTCAAACTCTTGAGGATCTTTTAATTGACTAATTGCCCGTAAATCGAACTGAAATTGTTGACCTTCTGGTGCCGGTTCTGCCCCTATTTTTCCGGCTCCCACTTGTAAATTTTGTTCGGATAACGCAGTAACCACATCTTGAGTGGTTAACCCGCGACTGGCTAATTTATTGGGGTCTAACCAGAGACGCATGGCATAACGACGTTCTCCAAAAATGCGGACATTTCCGACACCATCAAGACGTTTGAGAGCATCAACTAAATATTGATCGGCGTAGTTACTTAAAAAGACATTATCATAACGATTATTATCACTATATAAACCAATTCCTAACAGTAAACTATTAGATTCTCGGGTAACTTGAACCCCTGTTCTTTGTACTGCATCAGGTAACTGCGATCGCACCACAGACACTTGATTTTGTACATCAACAGCAGCTAAATCGGGGTTGACCGAAGAATCAAAGGTAACAGTAATACTACTGGTTCCGCTATTACTGCTACTGGAACTAATATATTTGAGTCCTTCAACTCCATTAATTTGTCGTTCTAAAATATTAGTAACGGCATTTTCTACCACTTCGGCACTCGCCCCATTATAAGTAGATTGAACTTGAACCTGAGTTGGGGCAATTTCAGGAAATTGAGCTAGAGGCAACGTAAATAAACTAATTAATCCCACTAATAAAATAAGGAGGGCGCAAACAGAAGAAAAAACTGGGCGTTTAATAAAAAAATCAACAAAATTCATTGTCTAAACCTGATTACAATCAATCACTTTTCTAAGGCTGAATACAATTCAGTCCCTACGGACTTTTTAATTCTGCAATAGGCGCACCGTCTTGTAACTGTAAAATACCAGCCGTGACAATTTTTTCTCCCGGTTGTAACCCACTAATTACCTGATAGTTATTGCCTTGAACTTCCCCTAATTCTACCTGTCTTTGCTCTGCAACAAAGGGGGCAGAATCTTCTTTATTTGAGTCATTAGGTTGAGCAACAAACACAAAAGTTTGTCCTCCTAAACGAGACACTGCCGTAGTGGGAATTAATAAGCCTTGACCTTGTTGCCAGATGACTCTGGCTTGAATAAATTGACGGTTTAATAGAGAGCGATTATTACCATCAAAGGTGGCTTTTGCTAACACTAATTGAGAGTCAGCCGTAACATTGGGAGAAATAAAACTAATGTTTCCGGTGGCGATCGCTTTTTCTTGATTATCCAGAATTTGTACCGGTAAGCCCAACCGTAAACGGGACGCATCTTCTAGAGGAATGGATAAATTGAGTTCTAAAAGATTATTTTGGGTTAGGGTGGTTAAAGTATCCCCTTGACTCACATAGTCTCCGGCTTCGACGGGAATGTCGCCTACAATGCCGGAAATGGGGGCAACAATACGGGTTTTACTGACATTAACTTCGGCGGTACGCACTTGGGCAATGGCTTCTGCCACATCGGCCCTTGCTTGGGCGATCACTTCTTGACGGGGACCCGTTTGTATTCTTCGCAGGTTTTGTTCTTGCCTTTCGACGGCCGCTTGTAACTCATCGATGTTAGTGAGACGACTCTTTTTGAGTTGGGATAAACGGCGTTGAGCTTGTTCTAACTCCGCCGAAGCACTGCGAGCCTCTGTGACATATTCTTGATATTCATCAGTAGAAATAGCCCCTTCTTGTTCGAGGTTTTCATAACGGCCAACCCGTTGCCGGGCCAACTCCGCACTCGCTTGGGCCGCGTTAACTTGAGCTTCTGCCTGGGCAATTTCCTCTAGACTACCGCCGGTCTGAGCATTGTTTAAACGGGCTTTAGCCTCTCTTAAACGGGCTTTAGCCTCTTGTATATCCTCGACACGGTTTCCGGCTTCTAATTCGGCTAAACGGGCTTTTCTGCTGGCCAGTTGTGCCTGAGCTTCTAATAATTCCGCCTGCCAGTCATTGTTATCCAGTTGCACCAGCAATTGACCCTTGCTAACGCGATCGCCATCTCTGACTAAAATTTCATTAATACGGCCTTGAATTTCTGGTCTTAAGATTACTGCGTCTTGGGCTTCTAGGGTTCCCACGACATCTGAAACCGTTTTGACAACCCCAGGCTTCAGGGTGTTTAATTTCACGGAGGTGGGGGGGGTTTGTTGGGCTAAGGCCGATGATGATTGATTGTTACTCTGTTGAGTAAACCACCAAGTTAACCCAGAGCCGGTAGCGGTTATTAAAACTAAAATACCCAAAATCAGTGGCAAACGCCCTATCTGGGTCTTATTTTCTTTTTCTTCGGACATTTTGTTCACTTTCCTGTTAGACTTTTCCCTAGACGACGGAACTTGATCTGTGTCGAACATTGATACTTAATTGCAATTTTGTCTTTTTTTTTACTTTGTTGTCTTTATATTTCTTAATATAGCAAGGATCAAAAGGCTTATAGGCGGTTGACTGCTAAAGACTCCCCATGATTTCCTATTACCTATAATATTAAGTAAGATTAACCCTTAACAAAAATGTCTAAAATGACGGCTAAAGTTCCAGTTTCTGTTCTCATTCCCGCTTTGAATGAAGAACTTAATTTACCGGCTTGCCTAGAAAGTGTTGCCAGAGCAGATGAAGTCTTTGTAGTTGACTCTCAAAGTAGCGATCGCTCTATCGAGATCAGTGAGCAATATGGAGCCAATGTGGTTCAATTCCATTTTAATGGACGCTGGCCGAAAAAGAAAAATTGGTCTTTAGAAAATTTACCTTTTCGTAATGAATGGGTTTTAATTGTGGATTGTGATGAACGAATTACCCCTGAATTATGGGACGAAATCGAAGAAGCCATTAAAGACAATGATTTCAATGGTTATTATCTCAATCGTAAAGTCTTTTTCTTAGGAAAATGGATTCGTTACGGTGGCAAATATCCCGACTGGAATTTGCGGTTATTTCGCCATAAATCAGGACGTTATGAAAACTTAAACACAGAAGATATTCCCAACACAGGAGATAACGAAGTTCATGAACACGTTATCTTACAAGGAAATGTAGGCTATCTCAAAGAAGATATGCTACATATCGACTTCCGTGATATTTATCATTGGTTACAACGACACAACCGTTATTCTAATTGGGAAGCACGGGTTTATTATAATTTATTAACCGGTCAAGATGACAGTGGCACCATTGGAGCCAATTTATTTGGAGATGCCGTTCAAAGAAAACGATTTCTTAAGAAAATATGGGTCAGACTTCCCTTTAAACCCCTCCTAAGATTTGTGTTATTTTATTTTATTCGCTTAGGGTTTTTAGATGGTCGTGCCGGCTATATTTATGGGCGTTTACTCAGTCAATATGAGTATCAAATTGGGGTAAAACTTTACGAATTACGAAAATTTGGGGGACAATTAAATGTTAATACGAATCCTCAAATAAATGATTCAAAAACAAACTCGGAACCGATAAAAGTGAAGTTATAAAATAATGGAATTAGAGTCAAATTCTGCTCCTATTGTTGATGATCAACCCTGGGTTAATTTAAGTCAATATGACCAATCTTGGTATGATCGCGGTCGTCCTGGCTGGTATGTCTTACTATGGTGGTTAATACAATCCGTTGCCTTTCCCTTGAGTTTACACAATGCTAATGGCTTTCGTTGTTGGTTATTGCGTCGTTTTGGGGCAACCATTGGCAAAAAGGTTATTATTCGTCCGACAGCCCGTTTTACTTATCCTTGGAAGGTTAGCATCGGGGACTATAGTTGGGTTGGGGATGATGTGGTTTTCTATAGTTTAGAAGCCATCAAAATTGGCTCTCATAGTGTCATTTCTCAGAAATGTTATTTATGTACAGGAAGTCACGATTTTCAAGATCAAACCTTTAATTTAATGGTTAAACCGATCATTATTGGTAACGGAGTTTGGGTAGCAACAGACTGTTTTATTGCCCCTGGGGTTAAAATTGGTTCTAATGCTGTTATCGGAGCTAGAAGCAGTGTTTTTAAGGATATTACTGTAGCTATGGTGGCTTGGGGAAGTCCTTGTAAAGGTCATTATCCTAGAAATATGAACTCATGAAATCGGAGAAAAAGTTATGACTCTAACTAACACAAAAACTCTGTATGAGCAAGATTTTGCTTTATGGATAAAAGACACAGTTAACAAGCTAAAATTAGGGGATTTCTCACAAGTTGATCTAGAGAACTTAATTGAGGAAGTAGACTCTTTGGGTAAACGAGATAGAAGAAGTTTAGAAAGTCGTTTAATTACTTTATTTGAACACGCTTTAAAACGTCGTTATGTTAATTTACCAGACTGTTATCGAGGTTGGGAGGTTACCCTTAATCGTACACAGCAAAAATTAAATCAAATTCTGAATGATTCTCCTAGTTTACGAAATTTTTTACAAGATATATTACTTGATTGTTATCAAAAAGCGTTAGAAAATATGGAAATTGAATATGATAATGAGTTTCCTAATATTTATCCTTTTACTGAAAAGATTGATCCGTTATTAAATAGTAAATTTTGGACTGATTAATATTATGACTTTAACTAACACAAAAACTCTGTATGAGCAAGATTTTACTTTATGGGTAGAAAATAGCACTTCGTACTAAAGATAGAAAGAAACGGAATGAAGATAAACAAGACTGAATAGGGATTGATTTACTCAACCCCTACGATTAATTAGGTGATTTTTTATCAATCAGAGCAGTAGAAATAATTTGCTGTTAGCTTAAGCCTCTCGCCAAAGTTTCTGTACGTAGTCCGGCAACCAACCGGCAATCTCCTCAATCCGTTCTGCGGAAAGTTCGTCTTTAGTAGCAGAAAACACGGCTTTAACAGCTTGCTCTCGATCAATCTGTGGTGGTAGTCCTCCTTCATTGGCAGCGCGGAAGAGGAAGCGATCAGAGTCGATTTTAAAGATCCCTGGACCTTGCCAAGGCGGACGTACTCGACTCAAAAATCCGACCAGTGGATTGCGATCTTTCCAAAGATCAGCTACTTCCATCTGTAGTGCTTTCTCATCCGTCGACATAACCTCTTGGTGTAGTTCTGCTTCGACGCGATCGGCTGTTTCTGTCTCCATTAAATCGCGCATGATCCGAAATACTACGTCAGTAAAGTCTCTTGCATCATAGGGCTCAGCAAATCCCCCTTTGACCATGACTTTTTTCAAAAATGAGCGATTCTCGTCAGCGATGACGGTTCTGGAATCTTCTAACTCCGTCGAATCGATTTCGGGCAGATTTTTCTTTAATGTTTCATCCGGCATTTTTTTTCGTACTTTCTAATGTAGAACAATTTTGTTTATATAGATAAATTTACACAGGTTGAAACATTTAGCATCTCTCGGAAGTTTGAGATATCTTGTCTAGGGCGTGTCTGCAAAGTGTTAAACTAAGTAGATCACAAAGATCCTAGTTAGGATTGCGGGGGAGCAGGGAGACCGGAGCGGAGGAGAAAGAAAATAGAATAAAAATAAAAAATTAGGGAATATGATTGAGATTCTTAGAGATTTATAACCTTTTGAACTTTTATTTACTCTAAAATACTTTAAAATAATCTCCCCTTCTCCCCACTCCCTGCTCCCTTGCAGCCCAAACAAGTAAGTTTTCGATCTACTGAAACTTAGTAAAACTACTCAAGAATTTTGAATCACTGTTATCGAGGATGGGAAATAGAAATTAGAAATTTTCGCAAAGGATTAAAAAGAGAGTTTAAAAATTCTCCTAGTTTAAAAAGGTTTATGTTAGAAATATTCCCAGAGTCTTATCAAGAAGCCTTAGAAGCCATGAAAGAAGATTATCCCGATACTTATTTTCCTGAAATTTATCCTTTTCCCAGTCATGTAGAAAAATTGTTAAATGATAAGTTTTGGAACCAATAATATTTATGCTACACATTTTCTTAGGAGTCAACGCTGGGGGTCGTCAAAGCGTTGACCCCCATAACATTAATTAATTGATGCCTTTGGATAAAGCCTTAACATGACTGATAATACCCTGGGGATCAAGTCCTTGATAGGGGTATTGTTCCCATAAACCGCCACAACCTTCTTGATAGGTTCCGAGATGGGCATATTTAGGGGTATAACCCCGTTCTAATAACCAAGTCCCGAAACGGCTACCCAGTCCGGTACGACGGTTAAAGGCTTCAACCACCATTACTAAAGGAGAGTTGCCGATTTTTTCCATCATCTCTTCATCCACTACGTTTAGAGTCGATTTATTAATTAAACCCACATCTAAACCCTCTTGTTTCAACTGTTCAACCGCATCTAAAGCACGATAGAGACATTCTCCAAAACTGACCACATAACCGGCGCTTCCTTCTCGTATCACCTCATCTTTGCCAGGGGTAAATTGATAATTATCTCCATAGAGTTTATTACCATTGCTATCTAAAAGATAAGGAACCTTAGAACGAGTGGAAAAGATAAACCGTAACCCTGGGTCATTAAACACCGCTTTAACACAAGCGATCATTTGTCCGGGATCACCGGGGAAATAAAGACGGGTTTCGTCTCCTTCTTCGAGGCCGTTGTCAGCGAACATATTATTAATGCCGAAGTGACAGGTATTATCGGCCATATCATCGATCCCTGCGTGGGAAAAATGACACAGTACATTAGACCCGTTCAGTCGGGCCATGGTAATCTCAGAAACACACATCTCTAGAAACGCGCTGAAGGTAGCATAAATCCCTTGTTTTCCTTCCTCCATGCCAAAACCAGCGGCCGCCAAGAAGTTGCCCCGTTCCATAATACCGCCACTGACGAAGATATCAGGATAGGCTTTACGAATCTGTTTTAAACCGCAAGATCCCTCTAAATCATTATCAATACACATAATTTTATCTTTGCGATCTTGCTCGCTCATGGAATCTAAAATAGAAACCACCGTATCCCCGAAAATATTACGGTTTGATCCCACTTCTTCCGTTGATCCCATATAAGTGTAGGGATTTTTCGCTTTAGAAATGCTCTTGAGATAGTCAACCGCTTCTTTATGACCTCGGTTTTCTAAATAAGCGATCGCAGCATCGACGGGAATCACGTCATGGCCTTCGGGGGTTCCTTCAATCCCCTCAACCCCGACAGACATTTTACGCTTATTAATCACCGCCATCGGTCCATCATTACTAATGGCTTGATAAATGCGGTGATAAAGACTCTCGATGTCTTCTCCTTCTCCGGTAAAGGTAGTTAGTCCATGGCCTTCTAAGGTGCGGGCCACATCAAAGCCTTTTTGATATTCAGAAGGGTGGCCCGCGATGGTCACATCATTATCATCGATGATTAATTTAACGTTGAGATTTTGAGACACAGCTAACCGGGCCGCTTCTGCGTCGTTTCCTTCTTGTTGGGAACCATCGGACCCTAAACAGAAAACAATTTTATCAGGGTTAGCCATTGCTATTCCATTCACATAGGGCCACATATGGCCCAAGCGTCCGGAACTAAATTGAACCCCTGGGGTTAACCCTAACTCTGGGTGTCCGGGGAGTTTTGAATAAGCTTCTCGGTAGTGGAGGAGTTTCTCGGCCGGTAGTTGACCCCGGAGGGTTGAAATCAGGTATTGAGTAGCGACTCGGTGGCCTGCTTCATCGAAGAAAATCGGTACAAATTTATCTGGCGCACCTCTGAATAAACCATCAAGAATCATCACTTCAGGAACGGTGTCATAAGGACCCCCCGTGTGACCGCCTACCCCTTTGGCTGCTCCTGTTGCCGTGAAGAAAATAATCACATCTCGACACAGTTGAATATTATGTTGCAAAGTTTCTTTTTGTTGTTGGCTTAACTTGGGTTGAGTGGGATCTAAATTTAAGGGTTGATAAGCACTGATATCGATAGGAAAGGTTTGAGTTGCCATTTTATTGTTCTCTATGTATGTTTAATTGGTTGGGTTTTCAGGCTAATTAAATGACCGTATCGTGGGGAATGACTGCATCCTTGATAACGGTGATAATGTTGCTGCGAATATAAAAGCCTTGATCTTCTTTTTCGGCTTCACTGACATTATCTTTGTTAATAATCTTGACATTGCAACCAATACGAGCATTTTTATCAATAATAGCTGTGTCAATGGTGGTATTTGAGCCGATACCGATGGGAATGTTTTCTAAGGAACAGTCTCCTTCTTTTTCAAAATCAGATTGATAATAATCTGCTCCCATGAGTAAGACATTTTTGATGGTGCAACCTGAATCAATCCTCGAACGAATACCGATGACAGAATTTTCAATATAACAGTCTTTTAAGACACAACCCTCACTCACCATTGACTGAATCACTTCACATTTTAGTTGTTTGGTGGGAGGTAAATAACGCGCTCTGGTGTAAATCGGAGCCGCTTTATCATAAAAACTAAAAGAAGGATTTGGCTGTTTGGCTAGAGCCAAGTTAGCCTTAAAAAAGGCTTCGATGGTTCCGATATCTTCCCAGTAATCATTAAACAAATAAGCTTGTATATTTAAGTCTTTGATGGCATTGGGAATGATTTCTTTCCCAAAATCAGTACAGTCTGGCTGTTGTTTGAGTAAATCAATTAAGACTTCTCGCTTAAATAAATAAATCCCCATTGAGGCAATATAGGGCTTAATTTGAGACTCTTCTGCTGAAAGTCCGAGGGTTGTGGTATCTACTTCCATCCGTTTGAGATCATCCCCTTTGGGTTTTTCCTGGAAGTCAATAATACGGCCAGTATCATCAATCTTCATTAACCCAAAACTAGAGGCTTGTTTTTCATCCACAGGTAGCACCGACAAGGTTATATCTGCATTGGTTTTGCGATGATGTTGGATAAAATCACGATAGTCCATACGATATAAATGATCTCCTGAGAGAATCAAATATTCGTCCGCCTCTGCTCTATCAAAGAGCCATAAATATTGTCTGACAGCGTCGGCGGTTCCTTGGAACCATTTCATATTTTCTGGGGTTTGTTGTGCCGCTAATATTTCTACAAATCCTTGATGAAATCCAGAAAAATTGTAAGAACGAGAAATATGTTGGTTTAAGGAAGCAGAATTAAACTGGGTTAATACATATATTTTATGAAGATTAGAATTAATACAATTACTGATAGGAATATCAATTAATCGATGTTTTCCTGCTAAGGGGACAGCCGGTTTTGCTCTTGTTTTGGTTAGGGGATAAAGTCGGGTTCCTGCGCCACCACCAAGGATAATTGAAAGTACATTATTCATAAAATTCTCCTAGTTAATTGTTTTCTTGTTTCAGTCGAAGCCAAGGTTAATCCTATCTATTATTGTCTAACCTACCTACAAAGCTAGTTTTACTTTTGATTGGGATACTTTCGCTATAGGGTTGATTCTCAATCATGAGTGAAATGATTTTTTGTTTAAGATTTAACATAGTTTTATCGGTGTTGTCAAATAGAGCAAAAAATAATCGACTGATCTCAAAAATTTTGCCAGCAATGTATTGAAAAATACCCCCTTGGGAAGAGGTTGTTATTAACGTTATACTGGTCAATAGATAGAAGACAGTATGAGTAATATTGATTATGAAAGGCAAGCAAGTTCTATTAACGGGAGGAACCGGAGGATTAGGATTAGGGGTAACGCCAGAAGTGCTGAAACGAGGGGCAAAGGTGACTATTCCCTATCGAGATGAAACAGAGGTTAAACGCCTTAAGGATAAATTAACTCCGACAGATTTTGAGAAAATCCGTTTTGTTAAAGCCAATTTGCTCGACGAAAATGTGGTTAAACAGTTAGTGAATGACTTAAATGGAGTTGATGTTTTGATTCATCTTATGGGAGGTTTTTCTATGGGAAAAACTGATCAACAATCCTACGAAGACTGGAAATCAGCCATTGATTTAAACCTTAACAGCACTTTCTTACTCTGTAAATATTGTTTAGGTGCCATGTACAAATCAGGATATGGCAGAATTGTCACCGTAGGGTCTCGTGGTGCCGTGCAACCCGATGCTGATTTAGCGTCTTATTGTGCTTCTAAAGCCGGTGTGGTGGCTTTAACTAAGTCTATTGCAGAAGAGACGAAAGGGTTTAATATTACCGCTAATAGTGTGCTTCCTAGTGTCATTGATACCCCGGCTAACCGCGAAGCAATGGGAGAAGATAATGTTTCAAAATGGGTGTCTCCTCATTCTTTAGCGCAGGTTATTTGTTTTCTTGCGTCTGAAGAAGCTAAGGATATCAGGGGTTCAGCTATTCCTGTTTATGGGCAAGTTTAAATCAATTAAAGTATCCTAAACAATTAATTGCCATCTGCTTCATGAAACCTAGACAAACCTGGACAGGCTTGTTGTTCAATTCCTGCTTCAACCAAGGGAGACGGCTCCTTCTTGTCCACAGGCGTTCACCGATAAGCCATCGGCATTCTTGATCCAACCTTCGATATTTTTTGAGGCGTTGAGATCCCTGTCCATAACTTGGCCACAATTTTGACAATAATAAACTCTTTCAAATAAGGGCATATCTTGTATATTTCCGCAGACTGAACAAGTTTTTGAACTGGGGAACCACCTATCTACTATGGTTAACAAAAAGCCAAAACATTCTTGTTTATAACTCAACAATTCTCGAAAACGATACAATCCTAAATTAGATAAGGCATCGGATAATTTGTGGTTAGCCATCATCCCTTTTATGTTTAAATCTTCTATGAGAATATGTTGATAAGTTTTGGCCAATAATGTGGTGGTTTTTTGCAGAAAATCTTCTCGAATGTTGGTTATTCTTTTATGCTTTTTTCTTAGTTTCTGGTAATATTTAACCGCATTTTTAGATGCAGAGATTCCAGAACGACGGTTGCTGTGTACCTTATTTCTGTTTCTCCATTGTATCTTTCCTAGCTTGGTTTTCGCTTTTTTGATGGAAGATGGAGCCTCCAAGGTGTTTCCGTCACTAAGAGTGGCAAAAGTTTTTATTCCTAAGTCAATTCCTACTTTTTTATGGCAGTGTTTCATCTCAGGTCTTTTACAAGCTGAAACGGCAAAACTTATATACCATTTCCCTGCAGACCTCGATATAGTAAAGGTTTGAGAAACACAGTTATAAGGGATAGCCTCTTTTAATCTGAATGTTCCCAAAGTAGGAATTTTTATCTTTTTTCCCTCCTTGACTAATACCTTACCGTTAGAACTATCTACTGTAAAACTACAGTGATCTTTCTTCTTTTTAAAACGAGGTAAGTCTGCTTTTATTTTAGGCTCTCTCCAACGGGAAAATGCTTTTTTCAAGTCCCTAAAAGCATTCTGATAAATGCGAGATGAATATTTATTTGTCCATAAATATTCTGTTTGCTTTTTAGTAATGTTTGTAAAGACTTTCTTGATAGCATCTAACCGTTTTGAGTCACTGCCAGAAATTTCGGGAATATCCCAGGTGGATTTGAGTAAAGATAAGCCATGATTGTATACAAAGCGAGAAAAGCCAGCACAGCCAGCAAAAAAGCTCTTTTCTTTGTTATTCAGCTTTAATTCTCTCTTAATTGCGTACATGATTAGCTCTTTTGTAATGTTTTGACACTAACTCCTGCTAAATCGGCAAATTCACTTGGTCTATAGTGCATCCTAGACATTCTGTATAGGTATGTCGAGTATTGTACAGGTTTTTGTCTTCTAGAAAAAGCTCTTTAAGATATATGAGGGATTAATTTAGGTTCCAACATTTTCATAATTTGTTATGAATTAATCTTTTTTCCCCACACTCAAAGATATAGTAATGAGTTAACGACATATTCAAGACATGGATTTGACTGGTTTTTTCATAGTTGATTTTAACAATAAACCGTATTCAATTCCCTCTACTACGGCTTGATAAGAGGCTTCTAAAATATTAGGAGAAACCCCTACAGTAGTCCACCGTTCATGACCATTGCTCGACTCAATTAAAACGCGAGTATTAGCGGAAGTTCCGGCACCTCCATCGAGGATTCTAACCTTATAATCCGTGAGATGAAATTGGGCAATTTCAGGATAAAAATTAACTAAAGCTTTCCGTAACGCACTATCTAAGGCAGAAACAGGTCCGTTACCCTCGGCTACCTCTAATCTATCTTCTCCATTCACTGTTACTTTAATCGTCGCTAACGCATTACTATAGGGCATTCCTTCCCCATATAACCTATCACAATGAACTTGGAATCCTTGTAGTTCAAAGAAGCTTTTTGTCTGTCCTAACGCTTGACGCATTAATAGTTCAAAGCTGGCTTCTGCTGCTTCAAATTGATAACCTTCGTGTTCTAATTCTTTAATCCTTGTCAAAATTTCACGACAGGCAGCATCTTCTTTTTTTAACTCAATGCCAAAGGTTTTGGCCTTGGATAAAACATTACTTAACCCGGCCATTTCTGAGATAACAATGCGCCTTTCATTGCCAATATTTTCTGGTTTAATATGTTCATAGGTTAAAGGATTTTTCTGCACCGCAGACACATGAATGCCTCCCTTATGGGCAAAGGCCGAACGTCCCACAAAAGGCGCGTGGTCATCGGGGGCTAAATTAACCATTTCGCTAATTAAACGGCTCGTTTTAGTTAGTTGGGTCAACTGGCTTTCTTCTAAACAGTGATAACCCATTTTTAACTGTAAATTGGGGATTAAAGTACATAAGTTCGCATTTCCGCAGCGTTCCCCGTAACCGTTGATGGTTCCCTGTACCATTCTCACCCCTTCGACCACTCCAGCTAACCCGTTGGCCACGGCGGTTCCAGAATCATTATGAGTATGAATACCTAATTGAGGACTATCTTGATCGGGTTGAATCTCTAAGGAAGTTATCACATCTTTAACAATGCGACTGACATTGTGGGGTAGGGTTCCCCCGTTGGTATCGCATAAAACTAACCATTCTGCCCCGGCTGCTTTGGCGGTTTTCAGGGTTTCTAGGGCATAGTCTGGGTTATTGACATAGCCATCAAACCAATGTTCTGCATCATAAATGACACGCCGTCCCTGACTACGGAGATATTCTATCGTATCGGCGATCATGTTTAAATTTTCTTCTAGGCTGGTTTTTAGCCCTTCGGTGACGTGGAGATCCCAAGATTTACCAAAAATGGTCACCCATCGGGTTCCGGCAGCTAAAATCGCTTTTAAAAGGGGGTCTTCGGCCGCTATTTTATGGGGACGACGGGTCGAACAAAAGGCGACTACTTCGGCTTGGGTAAGGGGTTCTTCTTGTAACTTCCAGAAAAACTGCACATCCTTCGGGTTAGCCCCTGGCCAACCGCCTTCAATGAAGGGAATCCCCATTTTATCCAATTGACGAGCAATTTTAAGCTTATCCTCCAAAGATAAGGCAATGCCTTCTCTTTGAGCCCCGTCTCTGAGGGTGGTATCGTATAGCCAAATTTGATTAGCTGTCCCCATAGAATTATTTTAGCTTTAGTGAATCGGTTGAAAGGCTGTTTTGTCCTATTTTCAGATTACCTCATGATAGGCGATCACGTTCACATACAATAACTTTTATTTTATTGTTTTAGCCAACTGATTAAAATACTTTTGATGCGTTTCAGTCTTTCTGGTGATATATTTCCTAAACGTGCA